>NZ_JAQMTJ010000052.1:0-8464 GCF_028330815.1 Dolichospermum lemmermannii CS-548 | reverse complement strand
GCATCTTGCCCGCTAGATATGTACCTCATAACACCGGGAACTACTATAAATTACTGGGTATGGTTTTAAATTTATCTGGTGAACCCAGAGAATAATCCTCTAATTTAAAATCAGCAAATGGTTTTTTCTCTAATCTATCTCTTAAAGCTTCATCTAATATTACCCCTTGGGCTTGTTTTTTCACCCCAATGATAATAATACTGCGTTGATAGGCTGTTGAGTCTTGGTTGGCTTGACAATCTTTTCTCTGAAATTGTCCCAAATTTAATAACCGATAACCTTTCACACTGGGTGTACTACTAAATATCTTTTTTCCTAATAATTGAATTTGTTGAGAACGTTCTAAAGCGCGACTTTGTTCGGCGGTAATATTACCTTCACAAGAAGCTGTTCCCACAGAAATAATCTCGCTGGGATTTTCCATAATTTTTTGGATTCCTTCTTGTTCTAAATTGGATTTTAAGGAATCAAGGGTCATAGTTTGATCATTATATTTAATTTGGTAAGTGCTGCCTAATTGCCATTTATATTCTACTGATAAAACTGCTATATTAAATTCGGCAACTCTCCCTTGACTATCTTTCCCTTCTTCATAGGGAAAATAATCAACTTTGCCTTGTTTAACTGGTGCTTGTCCATAGTCAGGAGGTAAAGCCGCAAATTTAGTATTTCTAAATGCTAATGATACCCACCAAAGTAGTAATAAAGAAACTATTAAAGCTGCAAACCAGGATAATAATGGTAATTTTTCGGGTTGTCTTTGTGGAGGAATAACGGTATTATTAGTAGTTAGTTTATTAATTATTTCTGTTTTTCCTAACCCGCCAATATTCACAGTTGCGGATGTATTTTCTGTAAGTTGATGTTCAATTGCTGCTAATCTTCTAGAAATCTCTTCAGCATTGCTAGGGCGTTTACTGACTTCTGTTGATATTAACCAATCAATGAAGTCTAATAATAATGGAGAAACATGATTGGCATGATGTCGCCATTGTAAGATATCTAAATGAGGATTATATAATTGTTCGGGGGGAAATCCCGTTAATAAAAATACAAATGTCCGTCCTAAAGCAAAGAAATCTGATGAAGGTATGGCTTGTCCTCGCATTTGTTCTGGAGGACTATAACCTGATGATGAAATTGCTGTCATTCCTCCACTATTTGCTAAATAGGTTCTGGTAATTTCTCTGGCTGTACCAAAGTCAATTAATACTAATTGTCCATCTGGACGAATCATGATATTTGATGGTTTAATATCTCTATGTAAATATTGTTGGTTATGAACTAAATCTAAAATTTCTAATAATTGTTTTAACCAGACTATGGCTTGGGCTTCAGAAATGGGGCGGTTTTGTTGTTGCTTTAACCATTGTTCTAAATTAGGTCCTGCAATTTTTTCCATCACCAGACAATGCAATATGAGATTATTTCTGGTTTGATAGGGAAAATAACCTTCTGTTTGCGGAATACCAGGATGATTTAGTTGTTGTAAAACCTTGGCTTCTTGTTGAAATAGTGCTAAGGCTTTACTATCATTTGTTAATTCTTCTTTGAGAACTTTGAGGATTTTTGGGGTGTCTTGTTGATAGGCTTCGTAAATTTTGCCAAATCCAGTTTTATCACTTAATAAACGTAATACTCGATAACGTCCTATCAATTCCAATTGAGAACCACAACTTTGACAAAAACGGTTTTCGTCATTATCTGGATGATTAGGTTGAGAACAAACTGGATTAATGCAAAGGCTCATAATTTGGTGATTGGTGATTGGTGATTGGTGATTGGTAATTGGTGATTGGTGATTGGTAATTGGTGATTGGTGATTGGTAATTGGTGATTGGTGATTGGTAATTGGTGATTGGTGAAAGTTAGAAATTATCTCATGTTTGTGCTGCTAAAAAAGTGGCAACTGTTTGATTAAATTCTGTGGGGTTGGTTAGAAATGGCCAATGATTTCCGGGAACTTGACACAAATTTAAGTTTTTAAGGTTGGTTTTGTAAGGTTGAATTTGCCAATTTTGGCGGTTTACACCTTTTTCTGGTTGTATAAAGAGGGCAGGTGTATCAACTGGGTGAATAAAACCTGGTATTTCCATGACTGCGTCGAAAATGCCATCACGGGCTGCTATGGTAAATTTGCTACCCCAAGTACCGTCGGGTTTTTCTTCAATTGCGGCTTGAAAAACTTGCTGTTGCAAAGAACTCCAATTTTGATATTGACTGAGTTGTTTAATTTTTTGTTCAGCTTCCTCGTAACTTGCAAATGGTCCCATGCTTTTCAGGAAGGGTAAAACACGATACAACAGGGGAAATGTGATTTTTAGGAAACTAGGCATTTTCCAGATGAAAATGGGATCTACTAATGTGATACTTTTTAACCTAGCTGAGTTCTCTCTAGCCCAAATAGCGGCTAATTTTCCTGTCCAGGAGTGACTGACGATATGAGCCGCAGACCATCCTAGTTTATCCATTAATGCTTCTAGATCGGAAATTGCACTGGCAAAGGTATAATCTTGTTCTGGCTTACTACTTTCACCATGACCACGCATATCTGGCGCAACTATATGATAATCTGCTGCTAAATAATCTCCCAAACTAGACCAAACCAAAGCATGATCAGCCATACCATGTAATAACAGTAATGGTTCTTGACCTTGACTCCATTCTAAATAAGAAAGTTGAATATCAGATGTTGATAAAGTTTGACGTACAGGCATCATTTGGTCAATCTTCTCCAGGATAGGTGATTCGGGATTCTAACAGAAAAATAACTTTTTTGGGGTTAATTTTTAATTTTGATGATTGTACTGATTAGCACGAATTAATGGAACTAATAAATGTCAAAATCAAGAGTAGGACTACAAGGATATTAAAATTACTATGCCAGAAATAGAACAATCCATTTCCCAACACTATCACGACCGGACTAAGTACCACCCAGAAACCCTGGCTGGTAAAGGTCGTAATTTAGACTGGAATAAACAACCAGTACCGTTCAAAGAGTACAAAATTGGCTCTGATATAGACCTCAAACCCTATCTGCAAGAAACAGCGGCAACTGTTGCTAATAAACAAGATACCAAATGGTGGTGGCGACTTTCTCAACTATTATTTCACAGTTATGGACTCACAGCAAAAATGCCTTCTTTGGGTAATACAGTATACTTACGTTCTGCGCCCAGTGCGGGAGGGTTATATCCGGCTGAAGTATATTTAGTTTCTCGCGGTACGCCATTATTACCACCAGGACTTTATAATTATCAATGTCGAACTCATTCTTTAATGCACTTTTGGGAAAGTGATGTTTGGCAAACTTTACAAGCAGCTTGTTTTTGGCATCCTTCCCTAGAAAATACCCAATTAGCTATTATTACCACTGCGGTCTTTTATCGTTCCGCTTGGCGTTATGAAGACAGGGCTTATCGGCGAATTTTTCTCGACACTGGGCATCTTTTAAGTAATATTCAATTAGCTTGTAATATTGCTGATTATCGCTCTCATTTAATTGGCGGTTTTGCTGATGAAGCTGTTAATGAATTACTTTATATTGATCATGAACAAGAAGGAACAACTGCTGTTTTAGCTTTGGCAGATTTGTTAGATGTGAGCCAAAATTTACCATTAGGACGCACGGCTTTACCTTCGACAACTACAACTAATTATCCATCTATTCCTGATGGTGAACTACTGAAATATTTTCATTTAAACACCCAAATTCCAGCTAGTAACGGTGGTAAGTTAAATTTACCAACTGTGCAATCAGAAAAGTCTTTAGAAGACAAATACAATTTTCCTTTTTGTGAAAAATTTTCGACTCGAACTACACCAATTTTTTGGGGAGAAAATTTATCAGAATTATCAAATACTATCTATAAACGCCGTTCTACTCGTGCTTATACTGGTGATGATTTGAGTTTTGATGAACTGAAAGCTTTACTTGATTTTACTTATCAACCACAAAATTACATTGACCAAAATTTAGATCCCCAACCTGATTATTTTGACTTGAATTTAATAGAAACATTTGTTGTTGTTTCTGGAGTGCAAGGATTAGATCCAGGCTGTTATTATTACGCACCTAAAGCCCAAGAATTACGGCAAATTCGCTTTAAAAATTGCCGTCGGGAGTTACATTTTTTGTGTTTGGGACAGGAATTAGGGAGAGATGCAGGTGCAGTATTATTTCATACTGCTGATTTAAAAAATGCGATCTCTCAATATGGAGATCGTGTTTACCGTTATTTACACCTAGATGCAGGTATTTTCGGACAAAGGCTGAATTTAGCAGCTATTCGTCTGAACTTAGGTGTGAGTGGTATCGCTGGCTTTTTTGATGACCAAGTAAATGAAGTATTGGGTATCCCTACGGATGAAGCAGTTATCTACATTACGACATTAGGAAAACCTAGATAGGAGTTTAGATCCCCGACTTCTTGGAGAAGTCGGGGATCTAGTTGATCTAGTAGTTTGTCAAGATAAAAATGATGGACTGTAGTGTGAGCGTCTCGCTCACGCGGGCAAGATGCCCGCACTACCAAAAACCCCTAAATTGTGCAAAGTCTCGCTCACGCGGGCAAGATGCCCGCACTACCAAAAACCCCTAAATTGTGCAAAGTAGGTAAAATCAATGTTGGGACTACATTTACAATTACTTTACTGTTAAATACTCATAACTCCTGATTTTCAATTATCCTGACGGACTACACCACCAACAACGGGTTTAACTTCTCCATTAGAAAATGGATCTGTACCACCTGTCCAATTAAAGTCACTAATACGAATACTAAAGCCACCTAACTGGAGAACAGGATTGTAACGCAGGCTAATACCATAGGTGCGACGGCTATATTCCATAATATAATCAGTGCTAGTAGCTTTACCTGTATCTAGGTTAATGGATGTTTGCAAACCTAGCCGGAACGGTCCATAAAGTTGCTGAGAAAGACCCGCATTCAGGACTTTATTATCAACTAAACGGTCAAAGAGAAAAGGTGATAAACCGCTGTTAGTTCCCTGGGAATAGGTGAGATTAAAGGCGGTATAATCTAAGTAAGGGCGAGAAAAATTCCCAATCTGTCCCACTAAACCCATAGTCCCAGTTAAAGTGCTTTGGTTATCGCTGCTACCATAATAGCTAGTAGTTCCCGTGATACCTGCGATCGCTTGCAAATACGGTACAACAGGATTAGATGTATATTTTAGTCCCTCAGTCGCTGTAGCTGCCAATGGTTTCCCTTGCCACAAATTGATACCACCACTCAAAGCCACACTTCCTTGTAAACGACTCAGCGAAATCCGATCATTTTTCCGCACTGGGGAGAGTAAATCTTGACGATCCGTGTTTGCATCTATATATTGAGCGCCACCTTGATAGCTAAGATTGATGCCGCTTTTGCCTAAAGGAATAACGGGAGAAGAGATAATTCCACCGATACTACTTTGTACAGTTTGATAGCCAAGACTACCATTATACAAGCGATCGCGGTAACTAGATTCTAAACTCAATGTATAAGGATTGACATTACCCAATATTTGGCGTAACCGCAAACTTCCACGCAAACTATCTTCCACCTGATCGAAATCAAAACTAGTTAACTCTCCCGTACCTTCCAGAATAGTTTTGGGACCAAAAACAGCATTCAGCTTACTTTTCACACCAAATAAACTGGCCACATTCCCACTATCTTTAAACGCCCTTTGCACATAGAACTGGGGTGTAATAGTCCAGCGTTTTTGATCAGTATTAATTGGTTCAAAACTGCGTTCCACATACAAACCACCCCGTTTACCAGTATCAAAACCAGGAGAGACAATAGTAGGATTTACTTGGCGTGGTCGTCGATCTATAGTTCGACGATTCACAGGAATAGGGATAACAACTTTTTGATCAAAAACCAACCGTTGACGCTGGGTAACAATCCGGTCTATTAAAGGTGCTTCTCGCGTCACCGTCACCTGTTCCGCCCTAACTTCTAGTTCCGGTGGTGAAAAAGGATCATTCGTAATTCTGACATCTTGCGCTTGAAACCCTCGCGGATAAAATTCAATCCGTTGGGCTTCAAAACGTAACCGCTTCACCACACCTCCAGATTCTTGTGCAGGTACATTTCGCACATCTGACTGACCACTAGCATTAAATTGTATTCCTCCAGGACTATTTACACCCGCTATAGGTTGATTAGCACGAATCCGATTACTTAAAGGCTGGCTAGGTACACCACCCGCTGTAATATCTGTAGGAAGCGACGGTGAAAAAGCAAAATCTGTACCTGTGGTGGGGATATAAAGTTCACCTTTACCGTTTTCCAACTCCCCATTGTCTTGAATAAAATTATAAGTAAAACGTTTTCCTTGCAGTACCTGATTACCTCTAGTCAAAGCTACATTACCTTCCCCCACCGCAATCAAATTATCCAAATTGATGTGCAAACTATCCGCATCAATCACTGCTCCATCAAATCTGACCACGACATTACCATCAGCCGTAACAATTCGCCTTTGCTCATCATACTCCTGGCGATCGGCAATTACCTCCACAACTCTGCCTTTCCCCGCGGGAATCTTCTCTACTTGTGGGAGTTGGGGTGACGGCGGAAATTCCACAGTAGTCGGTGTTGACTCTCGATTTTCGGGATTTCTCAGCTTGAATTCAATCAGATTTTGGACTGGTGCAGCCGCAGGTTTCTTGTCACCAACAGACAGATCAAATTTTCCTCCAGATTCCTGTAAATTCACATTACCGGACTCAGTTGGGGGAATTGGTGTGGCTGCTAAAACTACCGATTTATCAAGAAATAATTGATTTTTATGACTAACTTCACCGTTGACTTGAGGATAGGTGGGTAAAGACTGGGGCGCTAAGTTTTCTGGTGAAGATGAAGAAGCTTTCGTAACAACATCTTTCTTGACTAGGCTGATATTTAATTGATACTTATTATCCTGATTTTTACCGACAATTATCAGTTTTCGTCTATCAGTTTTAATCTTGACAACAGTAGCAGAAGCGAGATGATCAATAGGTTTTAAAGATTCAAGACTTGGAGGTAGCTGAGGCGACAATACTGGATGAAACATATTTTCAAGCTGACCAAAAAGCAAAAAATAGCCGGAAGGTTGAATTACATATTAGCCTCTTTCTACCTTCCAGCCACTAGGGGTGATTTGTTGGATATTTATTCTGCGTCCCGACGGCCAGGGTTGCGGGCTGGGTCATTGGACAAAAACCCGAATATGAAAAGGCTGACAAAGAAGCCAACCACAATATAAACAGCGATTTTTAAACTCAACATAGAACTAACTCCCAGGGGTTTGGTAAATAGCAACTAATTTATCTTACCCATATCTTGTACCTTTGGCGAGAGAATTAGGACGCAGATTCCTATGTTGGGCAAAGCAACGCAATATATGGTCAAGGCAGAAAAGTTTATCTTACACCTTGCGGGATTTTTGAGAATATAATTTTATGATAGTTCTTCCTTATCAAAATTATGATAACAAATTTAAAATCAATTGTCAACCCCCCCGATACCTATTTTCGCGGGACAAAATCAAAAAGTTTTCAATTCTTTATGTTCTACCGCCAATGTTGGGTAACATGAGCGTCAACCCAACCTACAATAAATGTTGTTGTACATAAAGGGAAGGGTAGAGCCATTCTTCATAAAGTCATGAAAACATCATAAACGGTCTTTTGAAAAAGATTAGCTAACAGATTGTAACCAAGTTTGTAAATCTGTAACTGAGGTAAAATCTAACAAGGCTTCTCCTAATTCCTCTAGTTGTGCAACAGGTAATTTTTGGACTTGTTGAATCAATGATGAGTCCATTGTACCAATGCGGCGATTTAACTGACGGATAATCAGAAGTTGTTCTCCTTGTTGTAGTCCTCGTTGTTCTCCTTGTTGCAGTCCTTCTTGTAGTCCTTCTTGTCTAGCGAGTTCTCGCTCTTGTTGGTAAAGTGGTGCTAATCTCATAATCAACTCCCTATCTTCTGCTTCTATTTCTGGACTTTGATTTATTCTCAAGTTCTGTTGCAGGTTGTAAAGTAATTCTAATGTGATTTTCACATAAGGCTGATTTGATGGTAACGCAGCTAATTCATCAATTGCTCGTTTTTGTACCGTTCCTCTTCCCAAAAGTCTTAACCACAATGTTTCTGGAATAGGTGGTAATTGATGAATGACAATAATTGCTGCGCGGAAAGACTCTGGTAAATAGTATATTCCTGGTAAAGAATCTGATTCCAATGTACCATGAAATCCTGATAGCAGTTTCTGAGACGCTGTGGGTGTGAGAATCCATAATTTAGCTTAACCGACAGAAGCCCCACGTCTGACCCGATAGGGCAGGGGGGGATGAATTGCGCGTGAATTGACGACGGTTTTCCGACCAACGCGACAGCAAGGAAGGAAAACATGGAGACAATTCACAAATTTTGTGTTATGAATTGAATATCTCGGCAAGG
>NZ_JAQMTJ010000051.1:0-3285 GCF_028330815.1 Dolichospermum lemmermannii CS-548 | reverse complement strand
GTTGCGCTTTTAAGAAGTGGCGTAGGTCACTATTTGTGGGTGCTGGCTCTTGATGCGGGACAAGATAAGCTACTAATTGTTTGTCACCTGCACTGTTTTCTCTGGCGATGACTACAGTTTCTCGCACTACTGGATGCTGTGAAAGAGCTGCCTCAATTTCACCTAACTCGATGCGGAAACCACGAATCTTTACTTGGTTGTCAATACGTCCGAGATATTCGATGTTTCCATCTGGGAGATAACGGGCTAAGTCACCTGTTTTATAGAGACGTTCATTCGGTTGATTGCTAAAGGGGTTGGCAATAAATTTCTCTTGTGTCAAATCGGGACGGTTGAGGTATCCTCTTGCTAGCCCCACACCACCAATGTGCAGTTCTCCAGGAACACCAATGGGAACAGGTTGGAGATAGCGATCGAGAATATAAATTTGTGTGTTAGCAAAAGCGCAACCAATAGGAACTAATTGTTCAACACATAAGTCTATTGTATGCGTTTCAAAATAGGTACTGTCAATAGTCGCTTCTGTTACACCAAAGGAATTAATTAACCGAGTTGAACTTCCACAAAATTGGCGAAATTTTTCATACTCCTGCACATACCAACTATCAGAACCACAAATGATTAATTTCATAAAATCTAGACACTTGTGGTTCTTTTCTAAGTAGAGAATTAAATTTCTTAATACTGCTGGTACAAATTCAGCACAATCAATCTTTTCTTGCAGCATTAACTGATGAAGTTTCTCTGGTTCTAGCAATAGCTCGCGAGGACAGAGTACGAGTTTTCCACCCGAACAAAGAGCGCGAACTAAGTCTCCAGTAAACACATCAAAGGAAAAACTAGCCATTTGTAAATGGGAACTAGCAGAAGTTCGCAGTTGATATGCTTCTTCCCAAGCTAGATAGGCATTTGTCAGGCTGTGATGATTCAACATCACGCCTTTAGATTGTCCTGTAGACCCAGATGTATAGATGACATAAGCAAGATTTTCTGGGCTGACTTTGCTAGGAATATTGTTTGTTGATTCTTGAATTATGAGATTATCTAAACAGATAATTCGGTCTGAATTTACTGGTAAATCTGCAATGAGTCTTTGTTGTGTCAATACTAGAGCTACTTGAGCATCGGTTAACATGAAGGCTATACGCTCTTGGGGATAAGATGGATCGAGAGGTAAGTATGCACCACCGGCTTTAAGAATAGCTAATAGTCCAACTACCATTTCTAAAGAACGCTCTACATACAGTCCTACCAATACCTCTGGTTTAACTCCTAAAGTTTGCAAGTAATTTGCTAACTGATTTGCTTTTATATTTAATTCCTGATAAGTAAGTTGTTCTCGTTCAAATACTACTGCTACTGCATCTGGTGTCCGTTTCACCTGTTCCTCAAACAACTGATGGATACACTTATCATGGGGATACTCAGTAGTGGTGTTGTTCCACTCAAAGAGCAACTGCTGGCGTTCGGTTTGAGTCAATAACGGCAATTCAGAAATTCGTTGTTCTGGATTGGTTGCGATCGCTTCCAGTAGAGTTAGGAAATGTTCCGCCATCCGAGCGATCGTTTCAAGATCAAATAAATCAGTATTATATTGCCAACCTACCTGAAGAACTTCTCCAGCTTCCATAATCATTACATCCAGATCAAAGCTTGCCCCCCGTTGATGTCCGAGTGGGTATGGCTCCATCTGAAGTCCTGAATCCTGACAGCAGGATAAATTTTTCAAAGGCTCACCCCAACGTTGCTTTTGCTCAGTAAAGCTGACTTGGAACAGTGGAGAACGACTAGGATCTCGTTGAGGCTGAAGCTTGTCTACTAAAAGTGGAAAAGGATAATCTTGATACTTCTGAGCTTCTTTGACTGTTCCGCTGATCTGATCCAAAAAATCTTTGAAAGTTAGGTATCCTGAAACTGTTGTCCGCAAAACGACAGGGTTAACAAAGTAGCCAACGACTCCTTTAAACTTTCGATCCAATCTACCCAACATTGGACTGCCTACTAGAATATCCTCTTGATTAGAGTAGCGGTAAAGCAACACAAAAAAAGCAGCTAAGGTAATCTTGTAAAGACTGGTTCCAGAAGCTATAGCTAGATTCCTAAGTTTTTGAATTAATTGTTCATCTAGCTTTAAAATATGCGTTTCTCCCTGATAGGTCTGTACAGGAGGGCGCGATTTGTCTGTTGGCAGATTTAAAATAGATAACTCACCAGCTAATTGTTTTTGCCAATATTCCCTCAGTTCTTCTCCTCTGGAACTAGATAGTAATTCAGATTGCCAACGTACAAATTCTATATAGGATAAATTCTCAGCAGAATCTTCTTGCTGAAAGTCAATTTTTTCGATTTCTCCTATATAAAAGTTTTGAAATTCATTAAGTAATATATCAAAAGACCACAAATCACCAGCAATGTGGTGCATTGTTAATAAAAGAATATGTTCTTCAACTGATTGCGTGAATAGATTGATTCGCAAAACCGAATCAATTTCTAGGTTGAAAGGACAGTCGGTTTCAATAAAGATTTGTTCTCGTAAATAATCTTCACTCCAATTTGAAGCATCTGTTATTTGAATATCAACTTCTTGCTTTTCGTGAATCCGCTGAACTGGTGTTCCTGCATAGGAAGTGTATGTGGTACGCAGAATAGCATGACGCTCAATAATTTTATTCCAAGCTCGACGCAAAGCTTCAATATCTAATTTTGAGCTAATTCGCACAGTTGTAAAAATGTTGTAAGCAACACTTTCTGGGTCAATTTGGTAAAGAAACCACAAAGCTTGTTGACCATAAGAAAGAGGATAAAAGGCGGAGCTATGCGGATTATCAAAGACAGATGATCCAATCATTTAATTTAGTTTAAGTGTAAGTAGGTTAGCATTGAAAATCGTCGTTCGATATAATCAATGTACAGTGAATTAATACTAATGAATTAACATTAGGTTAATTTCATATTAATTTTTACCATAAAAAAAAGAGACGCAGTTAATACTAATGAATTAACATTAAGTTAATTTCATGTTAATTTTTACCATAAAAAAAAGAGACGCAAGAGCCATAAATCCCACATTCCGCACCCCAAACTGTCACAGAGGTAAATTACGTAGAGACAAAATCAAAGAGAGCATCAAAACAGTCCAATTAGAAATATGTTCTTCCTGATTGAGTGTAAGTAAGTTGGCGTTAAACAATCAACATATGTAACGAAATGTAAATTCGACAAATACCTTATAGATAGGTTATTTAAGGGTTTTTACGAAAAAAATGTATATTGATTTTATCGTGC
>NZ_JAQMTJ010000050.1:0-2814 GCF_028330815.1 Dolichospermum lemmermannii CS-548 | reverse complement strand
TAGTAAAAAGAAATTCCAATCACCTTTTTCCGATTGTTCACGAATGGGAAATGTGGAATAAAATAAGGCTCTATCTTTGAAATGCTTGATTTTTGCTTTTTGCATTTCCACAATAAACTTATCACCAGTTTTACTTTCGCAATAAATATCAAATATGGCTTTACGTTCTGCTATGGTATCAGCTAGATTTTCTGAATTTTTAAAGGTTAATTGTTGAATTTGATGATGTATTGGTAGAAGTTGGTTGAGAAAATCCATGAGTAAATCTTTACTGCCTTCCTCACCGAACAGTTTCTTAAAACCGAAATCTGTATAAGGATTAAAGTATTTTGCAGCCATAACTATTTAGAAAATTCTGTTTAATATTTCCTGTATAGCACAAAAAAGGTTAAAGTCGGTAATGCGATCGCGTGTTGTTCTTCGGTGGTGATTAGGCAAATTGCTTACAGCAGCACTTGACAAATACAAGCGAGTTTAAGAATGATGAGGCTATCACAATTAGGATTACTTTATTAATTGGGACTATCAAAATCGCTACAATAGCTACCACAGCTAGATTTATTCCCATTTAATTTTGAAAATTCAGGCAATTAGGATAGCTATTGCTATTTACCTTCCGCCTATTGCACTAAAATTAGTAGACACCTAGCTGAGTTGTACAAACTTTTGAAATTAGGAGTGCATACGTGCCAACACTTGCTAAATACTTGCTGGTTGGATCAGTTGAAGCTTACAGTGGCAAATCTGCAACAGTTTTAGGTTTGTCTCATCAGCTAAAACAAAAAGGTTTGGACATTGCTTATGGCAAACCTTTGGGTAATTTTGTCAAGACATCTGCGGGAACAGTAGTTGAAGAAGATGTCCAGTTCATTACTCATAACCTTAACCTGCCAGACAACCGCATTGCTCCCACTTTATTATCTTTGGATGAAATTACTGTCCAGAAACGCTTACAGCGAGAAGATACAACTAACTATCAAGAGTTACTAGTACAAAAGTATTCACAAATACCAAAGAGTAATTTGGTAATCTTAGAAGGGCCTGCTAACTTATCAGAAGGAAATTTATTTGGATTGTCCTTACTAGAATTAGCAGAAAAATTAGATGCTCCTGTACTGTTAATTAGCCGTTATCAATCACTAACTTCTGTCGAGGCGTTATTATTTGCTAAACAGCAATTAGGCAAACGGTTAATGGGTGTCGTCATTAACGAAGTCCCTCACGAACAATTAGAGTTAGTTCACACACTCTTACGTCCATTCCTAGAAAAACAGGATATTCCTGTCCTAGCAACATTGCCCAAAAGTGATGTCCTTCGCAGTGTCAGCGTTGGGGAATTAGTCAAGCAGTTAAACGCGGAAGTTCTTTGTCGGAGCGATCGCCTAGATTTATTAGTCGAAAGTCTAGCCATTGGGGCAATGAACGTCAACTCCGCCGTCAAATACTTCCGCAAACGTCAGAATATGGCAGTAGTGACAGGAGGCGATCGCGTTGAAATTCAACAAGCAGCCTTAGAAACATCTACTCAATGCCTCATCCTGACTGGACAACTACCACCCCCTGCCTTTATCCTCAACCGCGCTGAAGAGTTAGAAATCCCGATTTTATCCGTGGATTTAGACACTCTCACCACAGTAGAGATAATTGATCGCACCTTTGGTCAAGTTCGTGTTCATGAACCAATTAAAATAGAGTGCATTCGCTCTCTTATGTCTGAGCATTTTGATATTGACCGTTTATTATCCCAATTGGGACTTAATCCAGCGGCAGCAGTATCATAAACTACCCAGATTCCTTTGATTTATTAGAATCAGCAGCGTAAATCCTCTTAATTACTCCTCGACTGGTTTATTTAGTGGGATTTGTTCTGGCAATGCTTCCCCAACTGGTTTAACTTCCTCAATGGTCATATCAGACTTGTCGGCTGCTTCTGCGGCTAATAACTCTGATGTCACTGGATTTGGGGAACTTATTTCTGGTGCATCTGCCGTTTCGCTAGTTTCTTCTATGGCAATAACCACCTCAGTTTGAGTGATCTCCATCACAGTTTCGGTTTCTCCTGTGATAAATGACTCGGAAATCACCACCTCAGTTTGAGTGATCTCTACCACAGTTTCCGGTGCTGTTGGCGGAATTACCTGTTCTTCCTCCATAACAGTGGGTGGAGTTGGTGCTACTTCTACCACTTCCAAAATAGGAGATTGAGAAAAAGTATCCGCTGATAAACTTTCAGTTGTAATTGCTGGGGTAGCAGTTACCGACTCATCTGGTAATACTGACGGTGGCGTTGCTTCAGTTGGAGTTGTTTGCAAAATCTCCTCAGCAGTTTTGATCACAGGCTTTTTATTCACAGTCTGCTGTATCTTCGCTTTAGCACCACCAAATACACCAGTAACGAAGCTTGATAACTGTCCAAATTTCTCTTTCACAGAAAACTTTGACATTTGCGATTGGAGACTAATCTTAATTAGCTCAGGACTGGGGAGAGGAGTTTGTTGTCCTGCGGGAGCAAGTTGTCGCCGTAATGAGAGAGTTTGCCAGCCAAACGATACCAACAGTGCCACACTAGCTACATGACCCAGTAACAGCCCCCCAGTAATTCGAGGTGCAAAAATCCATAATACTAAAGCGTAGAATAACCCAACGCCACTCCAGATGAAATCATTCTTGCGATGGATTTCTGGAAAAAAGAAGGCTGATAGATAAATGGCGAGACTGCCAAAACCGATTACCAACGCTAGAAGATAAGCCAGCATTTTTTAATCCTCTTTACTATTTAATTCGAGAAAGGGAACAGGGAACAGGGGGCAGGGG
>NZ_JAQMTJ010000049.1:0-4897 GCF_028330815.1 Dolichospermum lemmermannii CS-548 | reverse complement strand
TTAATTTCACAACAGTTTCCTCTAATACTTCTGTTGTCATCAATTATTTCTTATTTGGTTATCAATTCATTTTTTTCTTTTGTTACCAAGTTTCACTTTATCACACCACGTCCCTTTTAATGCTACTTATTCTCATTAAGTATCTTAATTTTTGAATTGGCTTTAGTTATTATGTACTACTTTAAGGGCTTTTTTGATCTGTGACAGTTTGGGGTGCGGAATGTGGGATAAATTGACTGCATGGGGTTTAATTGTTTGAACTTTTTAACAACATCACTCCAAACACCATTAATGATTTTATTTGACAATTCTTCAGCAAAACACCAAGCTTCTGATGCTTCAATATACATTTGATTCACCTCTTGTCTAAACTAAATTATTCAGAATTTCGTTGTTTGGCAAACAATTACAAACTCATTGTTTCTCACTTCTAAACAAATCACAAACTAAAAGCGGTAGCAAAAAAAATCATGTTTTTAGTTGGTGTTACGAAAAAATCAATAACACCAACTTGTTTTGTTATTACATCTGCACTAATTCAAAAACTGACTCAGCTATTAAACCTCTAACTTTTATCTCCAATGGAAAGCTAGGATGTTTAACACGCTTGGCTTCTCTTGGAGTTCCGTCGTCACCTTCAAAATACCCATTATTCAATGCAACCCAATCAGCAAAATGTTGATATTCTGAATAAGATTTTAACCCGATATAGGTGATAAAGCTCTTGAATCCAGAATCAGAATCAGGCGACTCCTCCCAGTGAAAGCGATTGCTGAAAGTTCCTACAATTGTAATGCGATTCCTACGGAGTGCTTCGCTATCGCTAAGTTGAACAACCACATAATTCCCATGAGGTGAAACACTTTTAACTTCACCTTCAATTCCTGCAAAATTAATTCTGTTCATGATATAATTCTATTACTACTAAAACACCCTAAATAACAGGGAATAGCCTCTAACTATTCCCATTTTTTCAATTTCAAGTATCCTAGCTATCGAGCCATTTCAAGTTATCTTAGAATGGCTTGTTTCTTAGCGGTATACACAAAGCTATCTAATTATAGCTGGATAGAAATTGCAGACTGTTCAAGAGAATCGCTAGGATATTTGGCGGATAAGTTTCTGATTTTCTCCAAGATTTCTGCGACATCATTTTCAAGCATCTTCAACATATTACTATCCATTGATGGTTCAACTGATTTAACTAATTTCATGGCTCTAAACAACAACAGCAAACTCTAAAGGCGGTAGCACAGAAATAATTTTGCTATGATTACCTGTATTGATTACTTTGCTGGAATTGGTGCGTGGGAATTGGCTGCTGAAATTCTTGAACAAATTTATGGTTATCAGGTTTTCACAACTTACCAATTTGTAGAGATTCTTCCTTCTGCTCAACAAGTATTACGTTCACACTATCCACTAATTCCTATTCACTCTGAGATTAAAACTTACACACCGCCACAAAATATAGATGTCTACTTCGTTTCCCACCCATGCACAGGCACATCTAACGCAGGTAAAAGAACCGGACTTGCACACCCAGAGTCAAACTTATGGTTTGAAGCCCTCCGGTGTATCTGCATTGGCAAGCCCAAATTTGTTGTTATTGAGCAACCTGAAGGATTTATCCATAGAGGATTACGAGCGTGCCTTGGAGGACTCAGAATGGCAGGATACTCTACAGAAGTTGAAATTATCTCAGCGTCGGAGTTTGGAGCGCCGCACCTTCGTAAAAGGATATTCGTTGTTGCCCACACTAACCACTTATCCTTGCAGCAACGGGAAGGGTGGAAATGCTGGGATGAACAAATTGGAGAGGACATTGAAACAACAAGGTCGTTTGGAGAGCGATAGCGAAGCGCTGCTGCAAGCAGTTCGCAAGCTTTCAGTCAAAGCAGCACTGTGGAAGATGGGGTTCCCATCTGGTTATCTGGATTGTCTTATTCAGGGTGGTGGAAAAAGAATAACCCCCCATTAGATTGTGGAGTTCCTAGAAACACGCCGGGACCTAGGGAAGCAATTAATTTAATTGGTCGTTCAATTGTGCCGTTGCAAGCAGCAATTCCTTTGATAAGAGTAAAGTTTTTAGCAAGTCTATGAATGGGCGATTACCTCCTTCGCAGAGTTATTTTTTGGTATTTTCCAAATTAAATTTCGTAATACCAAATATCCTCTTGTCTCACGATAATTCGATGCAGGGGAAGTCTATCAATCAATCCCTCCTGTTCCAATTGTCCCAGCAGACGAGTGATAGTTACACGAGTAGAACTGATCAGTGCTGCTAAATCTTCATGAGTTAGACGCATATCAATTAAACGCCCTTGTTCTACTTCTGAGCCAAATTTTTTGGATAACCATCCTAATAGTTGAATCAGCATAGTCTCTACTTTTTTATGGCTGCGAATCACCATTAATTCTTCTGCTTGTTGAATGTGATACAGCAAAGTTTCTGTGAGTTGATGCCAATCATCCACAGGTAAAACCGTGGCTTCTACTGTGGTTAAACATTCCATCCGATAGGGCTTCATTTTCGAGAGAACTTCACCAACCACATCTCCCTGTCCCCATAATCCCAAAGCTACTGTCGTCCCGTCTTCTAGATAAGTGTATGTCATCACAAAACCGTTTTCTATTTGCCACACAGCATTTTTTTTAACCGGCAATAGCGATCGCCTGGTGAAAATCTTTGGAGTATTGTTAGTAGATGATTGAATTAAACCTGTGTATAATGACATCAGCGTATATATCACTAATTTCCGATGTAGTAACCGTAGTATACATTATTCTTGATTTAAAAAATATTGTATTAAGATATTTTCCCGAAAATATTCAGCAATCTTGAGAATCTTGCATACAATCACCCTAAATCCGATAGAGTTATAGTATTTTATTTATTGTAAGTGTGGTACTATCACATCTAACACCCAAAAGTAAAATAATTGCGGTTAATAGCCGATAAATCTATCAATGTACAGTAGTATTTTGAATACAGATTTGAATAGTCAAAACTACGCTCTTCTGGATCTTTCTGCAAAAGTGGAATACGCACTCCTAGCACTGTTAGAACTAGCCAGTCATCACGATAAAAAAGTTCCTTTGACTATGAGTGAGATTGCGGACAAGCAACCCATACCAGAACGCTATCTCGAACAGATTCTCACTCAAGTGCGGCGTGCGGGTTTAGTCCACAGTCAACGTGGTTCGAAAGGCGGTTTCGTGTTAATGCGTGAGCCTTGGCAAATTACTTTGCTAGAAATTGTCACCTTGGTGGAAGGTGAACGGAAAGAGAAAGAAAGCGCTGAGACTCCGACGATAGAAAAAACTTTGGTTCTGGAAATCTGGGAAAAAGCTAATGCGGCTGCAATTGAGGTTTTGCGTAGCTATACACTCCAAGATTTGTGTCAAGAAAGAGAGACTCGCGCCCAAAATAATCCCATGTATTACATTTAGTTAGCAAGAGGTATGGTAATGCGAATAGCGAAAAATATCACCGAGTTAGTGGGTAAAACGCCCTTAGTACAGTTAAACAAAATTCCTCAAAGTTCAGGAGCATTGGCGCGGATTGTTGTCAAACTAGAAAGTATGAATCCTGCGGCTTCTGTTAAAGACAGAATTGGCGTGAGCATGATTCAAGCAGCCGAAGAACAAGGCTTAATTATTCCTGGTAAAACTACTTTAGTTGAGCCAACTTCTGGGAATACAGGCATTGCTTTAGCAATGGTTGCAGCCGCTAAAGGCTATCGGCTGATTTTGACGATGCCGGATACTATGAGTCAGGAAAGAAGACTCATGCTAAGAGCTTATGGGGCGCAATTAGAGTTAACACCGGGGGTAGAGGGAATGCGGGGAGCTATTTCTAAAGCGGCAGAAATAGTCGCCATTACCCCTAATGCTTATATGTTGCAACAATTCAGTAATCCTGCTAACCCGCAAATTCACGCTTGCACCACCGCTGAAGAAATTTGGCATGATACAGATGGAGAAGTTGACATCCTTGTGTCAGGAGTAGGAACTGGGGGAACAATTACGGGTGTGTCTGAAGTAATTAAACAACGCAAACCCAGTTTTCAAGCAGTAGCAGTTGAACCAGTTAACAGCCCAGTATTAGCAGGAGGAAAAGCCGGTCCACACAAGATTCAAGGTATTGGTCCCGGATTTATTCCCGCTATTTACCGTTCAGAACTGATAGATGAAGTCATTCAAGTTACAGATGATCAAGCGATTATCTACAGTCGGCGGTTAGCGAAAGAAGAAGGACTGTTATCAGGAATTTCTGCTGGTGCGGCTTTATATGCGGCATTGCAACTAGCTAAACGCCCAGAAAATGCCAATAAATTGATAGTTATGGTGCAGCCTAGCTTTGGTGAACGCTATTTAAGTACCGCATTATTTCAAGATGCCAATGAAAACGAATGGTTAACTAAACTTTGAAAATTTAATCATTGGTGATAGAAACAATTATTTCCTCTTCTCCTTTATCTTGGTTAATATCATTTCTCTTCACCAAAAACAATAAACAAATACAACTACCAAGGAGTTTTAACGGACTTAAAGCTTTACTTTTCCAGACAATTACACCCCCTAAACCCATCAGCACAAATGGCACAAGATAATTACCATACTTGGTCAAAAAATCAGCTATTTTATGCTGATGGGTTAACTGATATGCTGCATAACACCAAATGCCTAACAGGAGAAAAAATAAACTGATAATTATTAAAAACCCCTCTAATTGAATGCTAGAAAATAACGGTATAAGTAAGTAGACGAAAATAAATCAAAGTAGATTAAGTAATGTAAAAAATCTGGAGATGATTTCGTAGTAAGGGCTTCAGCCCTCAAATGAGGAATAAATTCCTCACTACAAACTTTGAATTATTCAAGCCGTTCTACT
>NZ_JAQMTJ010000048.1:0-12835 GCF_028330815.1 Dolichospermum lemmermannii CS-548 | reverse complement strand
CCTCTCCCCTACCAGGGGAGAGGCTTTAAAAACCCCATTCCCTTGTAGGGAAGGGGGGAAGGGGGGTTAGGTTTTTGGAGATTATGGGTTTCATATAATACTTTTCAAACAACCTCTTAGGGTTTGCTGAAAAAGTGGCAAAAGGCAAAATCAGGACTTCTTAGTTCTTCAATCAAGATGCAACTATAAGTTTTTGTTGTTTTTTATCAGACAAGGTATAAGTTTTAATAATCAGAAATAAGATGTTCTTTTCCAAAATTGGCATAAAAAACCCGAAAAAATCCGCTTTTTGGGAGGATCTACCTCCCATGATATTTTATATTAAGGGATAGGCACAGATCGCAATAACCGTTCAACTATAGTTTTGGCATTTCTTCCCCCTCTAGGAATCAGACGATGACAAAGAACGTGCGGTGCGAGAAACTTGACATCATCGGGAAGAGCATATTCTCTACCTAAAATAAAAGCCAGTGCTTGGGAAGCTTTTTGTAACGCCACAGTACCACGAGGACTCACACCAAGAGTGATTTCTTCATCCTGTCTAGTAGTTCGCACCAATTCCAAAATGTATTGTTGCAAAGATGCTTCTACCTTGACTTGAGAACAAGCTTGGCGTAATTCTTGGACTTCTTCTAAAGTAATACAAGGCTGTAAATCAGCCACTTTTAAACCTGCTTGCAAATTTTGGAGCATTTGCATTTCTTCTGATTCAGAAGGATAGCCTAAACTTAAAGACAGCATAAACCGGTCCATTTGGGCTTCTGGGAGGGGAAAGGTCCCTTGGTACTCAATGGGGTTTTGGGTAGCAATCACAAAGAATGGCTGGGGAACTAGACGAGAAACACCATCAACTGTTACCTGATATTCCTCCATTACTTCCAGTAAAGCGGACTGGGTACGGGGTGTAGCCCGGTTAATTTCGTCCGCTAGGAGGACGTTAGCAAATACAGGACCTTGTAGAAATGTAAATTCCCCACTTTTAGGATTCCAAATATTTGTGCCGGTGATATCTGTGGGGAGTAAGTCAGGGGTACATTGTAACCGTTGAAATTTACCATCTACAGAACGAGCTAGAGATTTGGCTAAGAGGGTTTTACCGACACCGGGGACATCTTCTAATAAAGCATGACCACCACCAAGTAAAGCTACTATGACTAAGCGGATGGCTTCATGTTTACCAACAATGGTACGAGCCAAATTTTGTGTTAAAGCGTCAATTTTTTCTCTCATGCAGTACCTGGGGGGAAATGGAGAAGGCTTACTTCTGAGTTTTGACTAAAAACTTGTTTAATAGTTTAGCCTTTTCTACAGTATTCCCACGTAACAAGCTTAATCCAGCATAAGAATTAAAGATTTCTGGAGTTGCTAAACCACCGACGCAAGGAGAGGAAAGTCAAAAAACAAATTTTTTGAGATGGTTTTTACTTTTAAATATATTATTCAATCACAGATTTTATAATTTATTTCAAAAAGTTCAAAACCATACTCTTCTAAAAAATCTTTCGCAAATGCTATCCAGCTTGAATTAAATCTTGGGTAAAATTCAGGAGTACAAACATAAGCTTCTAAATTTAAACCTGCATAGTTTCTAACTAATTTATTATCAAATAAATCAATAGTATTAGTGAGTTGGTTAATAGCTTTGTCGCGGTTTTTATCTACTTTTCTTAAACTTGTTGCATCCAATTTGAACTCTACAAAACAAAAATCATTCTCATCAAAAAATACAAAATCGCAATGAGAATCACCAAATCCTAAAAGTCCTTTTTTTCCATCAATAGGAATAAAACCAACTACTTTAGCATTAATTACATTAAATAATTTAGTGATATCAAAACCATTTTTAACAGTATCAACACCATTTAGTTTAATAGTAAATGTGTTGTCATCTGAATTTATATTGATAATAATAAAAGACTGTCCTTGATAGTCTATCATTGAAAATTCCGATCTCATTTCAATTTCCAGAACATCGGAAAAGTTATCAAAAGCAGTTGATAGAAGTTCTTTAATATCCTCAAATTTGCTCATTTTCTTTTGAAAGTTTTAGCGTGAATACTGTACAAAGCTTGAAAATCACCACCCAAAATTTCGGAAACCGTATCTAAATAATTTTGTTGAATAGTACCTTTTTCTTGATTAAAAATAGATTCGCAATAACTAGTATCCTGACTAACAGATTGATTTCCCAAAGAATAAGCAGAAAAATCTTTAGCACTTAACCAGGAATCTTGGGGAATTATTTGTGCTACTTCTGATTCTGTTGACGGATTTTTTTCAACTACTCTATTTGCGAAGAGTAAATTATTAAAAACTGTGAGAACATAGGGACTATGGGTGGTGATAATTAGTTGGTTATCATCATTTTGATTTACCATTAAAGCCAATAATTCAATTAGTTGCTTCTGAGCAACAGGGAATAAATGAGCTTCTGGTTCTTCCAAGATTCTTAATACTTTTGTATTATCAAGAATATTTAGAAAGATATCTTGTAAAATTCTTATAGATTCTTGCTGTCCTGACGAAGTATTAGACAAGTAAATATATTCTTCTGTTTCTTTATTAAATAGAATTTTCTCTCCTAAATCATCAATACGGTATTCTCCCTTTAATATTTTATCTATCTTATTTTTGACTTGATATAATTTTTCTTTTATGTTGTTTTCTGAATAACTTTCGATTAGTCCTTCAAAATTTCTAAACTTTTTAAAAATGTCTTTTACCCTTACAAATTTTTCTATAAATTTTTCCAATAATATTTCATCTAAAGTTTTTGAACTACGTTCATAATTGTCAATTGAAATATTTTGTTTTAAATTAATTTCAATACTTTGTGAGAAATATTTTTCAAATAAACTAGGATAGGCTACGGTTGCACTTCTACCAGCAACAATAAACAATAAATCTCTTTGTTTATTTTGAAATAAGTCATTGAGCAGGTCATAAAGTTGTTGAGCATATTTTATTTTTTCTTCTTCCTTAATTAATGGTTGAATATTTCTATTTTTGTTGATATTTAAATATTCTTGTCTAAGTCTAAATTTAATATCACTTGCAAGAATGGTAAATTTTTCATTTATAAAAGTATCTATAGGAGATATCTTCATTTTTTTATTTTCATCATTGCTTAGTTTCAAGAATTTATTTTCATTAAAACTGTAATAAAATGTTATTTCAAAATCAGGTAAATTATTTGTAGGTCCAAAAAAATTATAAAATTTTTGCTGAATGGGGGATAAAATATCAGAATTGATATCCAGAGATTGATTTTGTTTGTCTCGGTAAATTTGACTAAATAAATCCTCTTGTATGGTCTTGAAAAAATAAATTAATTTAGCAATAGTGCTTTTACCACTAGCTTGTTCACCAATCAAAACTAATATTTTCTTAACTTCAATTTCTGCATATTTAATTGGACCGAAGTTCTCGATGATAATTTTTTGCATAGGTAAATGTGACTTTTTTATGCTTACATAACAAATGTACCATAATAGAAATACTTTTTGGGAAGTTACACCTCCCATGATATTTCATATTACAGAAGTAGTTACCTAAAAATCGCTGTAATGTTTAGATTAACATTGAAAATCCCCCCATCATTAAGAATTAAAAATTTCTTGAGCTATTTTACAATCTAGTTGAATTTGGTTTTTCAGCGCTTCTAAGGAGGTAAATTTCTGTTCGGGACGCAAAAATTTTATTAGTTGTACCAGCAAATTTTTACCATACAAATCACCAGACCAATTTAATAAATGTACTTCTACGCTAGTATCTATACCATTAACTGTGGGACGATTGCCAATATTCATGACTCCAAAATGTTGAGTGGGAGAGTTGTTTGGAGTTTCGTTATCAATAATAACCTCCACAGCATAAACACCATGACGAGGTAAAAATTTATCTTTTGGTAGTTGAATATTGGCGGTAGGAAAGCCGATAGTTATCCCTAATTTTTGACCTGTTACTACTATACCTGTAAGGCTGTAAGGTCTTCCCAAAAGACGATTTGCTTTTTGAATATCACCGACTTCCAAACTTTCCCGGATTAATGAGGTACTAATGCGAGTATCATCTGCTGCGGAAAAGTTTTCCATATCAGTTTTTATAGGAACTATGGTCACGGGTATATTATATTTTGCTGCGAGTATTTGCAAATCTTGAGCAGTACCCATGCGCTTTTTGCCAAAACAAAAGTCTTGTCCAACGCTAATCTGTTGACATTGCAGTTGTTGAACGAGGATTTTATCGACAAATTCTTCAGGGGAAAGGGCAGATAGTTCTCTATCAAAAGGTAATAATACCAATTGTTCCACCCCAAGCGATCGCAATTGTGCAACTTTTTCATCCAGTGGTGTTAACAAATCACGGGGAAGTCCTGTAAAAAACTCCTGGGGATGGGGATCAAAAGTGACAACGGTTGAGTATGGGCGGACTGAATTCTCCTCACCCCGTGCTGACTGCAATACTGGCTGAATCACTCTTTGATGACCAAGATGAACACCATCAAATTTGCCAAGAGCAACAGCAGTTGGTGTCAGCAGTTCTTCTGTTGCAGAAGCAACCCATACAGAACACCCATTTTGAGACAAATTTAACACTTGGATTTTGGGATTTTAGGTTTGTTTTCGCTATCAGCGTTGACGCTCTCGCGCTGTTAGATATCTAATCACCAATCTAATCTAAAATCGAGAAATCAGGTGATTAAATTGGTTTTTGACTGGGTATACCAACCGCACGGGGAAAACTAATTGGTGTGTTTGCTACTTTTCGTAAATAAAGACAATGACGAATACTATTACTCAAGGGAGTAGAAAATTCTTCAATTAGTTCAATTACCCCACCTAATTGGGTAACAGCAATTTCTAAACTTTCATTTTCGGCTTGAGTCCAAGTACCGCGATAAATTACCGCTAAACCGCCTTTTTTTACTAAAGGTAAAGAATATTCAGCACAAGCAGAAACATTACCCACAGCCCTAATTACAGCTAGATCATACTGTTGTCTGTGTTGAATTTGCTGACCAATTTCTTCGGCTCTCCCCAGTAAAGTTTTGGCATTATTCAGAGCAAGTGCTGATAAAATTGTCTCAATAAAACTAATTTTCTTCCCTGTAGAATCTAAAAGCGTAACTTGAGAATTAGGAAAAACTAGAGAAATTGGGATACCAGGAAAACCTGCACCCGTACCAATATCAATTATCCGCTTACCCTTTTCAATACCGGGAATAAATAATTGTTTAGGTGCAATTCCTCGCAAAGAATCCCAAAGATGTTTTTCCCAAAATTCTTCAGGTTCAGTAATGCGAGTTAAGTTAAATTGGCGATTTCCTGCCAAGATTAATTGATAAAGCTGTTGAAATTGGTTTTCTTCCCAATTTGTTGGTTGCCAATTCAGAGTTTTTTGCCATATTTCCCCCATTTCTGGCAAACTAGTTATAGGTAAAGATTCTAAATTCATTGGTTAAAATTAATTTTTTTAAGTTATTTTGGCGTTACTGATTAAGGGTATGAATTTTAGTCTCACGCAAAGGCGCAATCACGCCAAGGAAAGAGTTTTAAAGGTTCAATTTGGGAATTTCATACCTAATTTTATGTGAAGCTACATAACATCATCAAATCCATGAATTCATCCCTCCTTATCTGTGTTCATCTGCGTTCATCTGCGTTCAATTACTCTGAAGATTAATTTAGAATTAAGCAGATTTTACCTCTTCTCCCTGACTTCTGACTCCTGACTGGTCACTGAGCGAAGCCGAAGTGCTGACTCCTGATGTTAAGACCCCATGATCTAAAGTCCAACAATAATCAGCTATTGGTAACATATCACCAGCGTCGTGTGTTACAACTAACAATGTCCAATCTTTTTTGAGTTCGGCTAATAAATTCACCAATTGGCGACGCATTGACCAATCTAAACCCGCTGTAGGTTCATCTAATAATAATAAATTTGGTTGACGAATTAACTGCACCGCTAAAGCTAACCGTCGCTGTTGTCCACCACTTAAAGCATGAGGTGACGCAGATAAAGATAAATGATCTAATCCAACTTCTGTTAATGCTTGTTTAACCCTGTCCGCTCCCAGTTCAGGATGTCCTAAGCGCAATTCTTCTAAAATTGTCCCCCCGCAAAAGTGTCTTTCTGGAAATTGAAATACTAAACCGGCTAATTGTTGTAGTTCTTCGGCTATGAGTCCCTGTTCTCTCCAGAAAACTCCACCAGCAGTGGGATCAGCCAATCCAGATAAAATTTCTAATAAGGTGCTTTTACCCGAACCGCTAGGACCAATAATTAAACCCAGTTTCTGGGGTGGTAATTCTAAATTTATAGCTTGAAGAATTGCTTTTGGGCAGGCTGTGGGGTGATAAGTTAGATTTCTGAGATAGAGCATTTGTGAAGATTACCAAGTTATGAAAAATTTTGATGGAAATAGACGTAATTTATATTCACTATTTTTGCATTTTAGGTAATAGACACAACAATTTCAACTGTAATTATTCTGAGGGTTATCATGTCTAAACAGGTTTTAATGCCTCAATTTAGGATATTTTGGCGATTTGCTCCATTTTTAAAGGTGACTGTAACTACTTCCATCCTTTTAAATATTCTAGTAAATCCATCCTTTGCGGGTGATCCATTTCGCTCTCGTGAACCTCATAAAATTGGCGATCGCACGGAAGCTGTTTTTAATGCTATTTTTCAGCAAGGAAATTACCCAGCAGCCAAAGATGCTTTACAAAAAGCCGTCTCTAGCGAACCCAATGAACCTTTAATTTACGCCCTTCAGGCTTCTTTAGCATATCAAAATCAAGATCAAACTAATTTAGCAAAATACAGCCGAAAAACCCTGGAAACTGGACAAAATCTCATCGCTAGTGACCCATTACGTGGTAATTTATACACTGCGGTTGGTCATTTTTTAGAGGGGGCGGTAATTTTAAAGCGGGAAGGAACTGTAAATGGTGCGCCCCTCGCTTTTAGTCGGTTACGGAAAGTCTATACATATCTTGACAGAGCCGAAGAGATTTCTGCTAGTGATCCAGAGTTAAACTTAATTCGCGGCTATATGGATTTAATGTTAGCTGTGAATTTACCTTTTACTAGTCCAGATGATGCAATTAACCGATTGGAAAAAAATGCAGCACCTGGTTATTTAGTAGATAGAGGTATTGCTTTAGCATATCGAGATTTAAAACAACATTCCCAGGCTTTAGATTATGTCAACCGCGCCTTAAAAACAACTGCTGACAACCCAGAAATTTACTATCTCAAAGCCCAAATTCTCCATGAAAAAGGAAAAAAAGAAAAAAGTCAGGATTTAATCAAGGAAGCAATAATTCATTTTGATAAAGCATTAGCCAAAAAATCTCAACTTCCTGCTAACTTAGTTAAACAAATTGAATATGAACGCAATCAGGCTGTCAGTGGTCAGTAGTCAGTGGTCAGTTGTTACAAAATTCTAGTTTTACCCATTACAAAAATGGAAATTCAATTCCGCGAGTTTAATCCTTTTGATACTTGGATTTGGTTGAAGTTTAGCAATGTTCCCTCCCAACGGGAAAAACAATATGTAGAAGAAGTCTTTAATTCCTGGTTTTATTTAGGTAAATTGGGGGGATTTAATGCGGAAAATCTGCAAATCCAAGATACAGGACTTGATATCAGCTACATGGACTATGATGCAAGAGGCTATGATAAAAGCTTAATGGCTTTGATGCACAACATGGGTGAATTTGAATATGAAGGAGAATGGGGACGTTGTTGGTTTGATTTAGGTACAAGTGATGCGATCGCATTAGACATTCTGATCAACGCCCTCACCCAACTAACTGAAGAATACGTCACCATTGAAGAACTATACATTGGTGGCGAAAATTCAGATTGGCCTACAGAAGATAGCGAAAGTCGTCCCTCTTCAATTTACGATAATTAATTGTCATCATGAATAAAGAAGGTCAAATTCGGGTAATTGTTTTAGCCCTAATTCGAGATGGTAATCGAATATTTGTTTCTGAAGGATTCGATCCTAAAAAACAATCAATATTCTACCGGGCTTTAGGTGGTGGCGTAGAATTTGGCGAAACTAGCCGCATAGCCTTAGCTAGAGAATTTCAAGAAGAAATTCAAGCCGAATTAACAAATATTCGCTATCTAAGTTGTATTGAGAACTTATTTACTTTTGACGGTAGACAAGGACATGAAATCATTCAACTTTATGAATGCGACTTTGCTGATTCCCAGTTTTATCAAATTGAAAGTTTAACTTTTGCGGAAACACCAGAACGTCAACATCGCGCATTGTGGATAGATATTTCTCGATTCAAATCTGGTGAATTAAGATTAGTTCCCGAAGTCTTTTTTGATTATTTGTAAACCTAGATCCCCGACTTCTTTTTTTATCTTGTCACTAAATAATAAATTAAGTTGAGAAGTCGGGGATCTTAATCACTCAAGATTGCTATATTAAAACTAAAGGTAAATACAGGAAGTTAATTATGACTCTACAATTAGCAAAACCACGCCTTAACACCTTTCGTCTCAATGTTTCTCAATACCATCAAAT
Source organism: Dolichospermum lemmermannii CS-548 (assembly GCF_028330815.1). Taxonomy (NCBI): domain Bacteria; kingdom Bacillati; phylum Cyanobacteriota; class Cyanophyceae; order Nostocales; family Aphanizomenonaceae; genus Dolichospermum; species Dolichospermum lemmermannii. The sequence continues at coordinate 4,275 of NZ_JAQMTJ010000048.1, read as the reverse complement.
GAGCGAAGTCGGTATTTTTTCAGAAAATGATAAGGTAGAACTAATTAATGGAGAAATTATAGAAATGTCACCAATTGGTAGAAGACACGCAGCTTGTGTTGACAGAATTAATCGCTTATTTAGCAATATTCTGGGAATGAAAGTGATTGTTAGGGTACAAAATCCGATTATCTTAAACAACTTATCTGAACCTGAACCAGATATTGCATTACTACAACCCCGTGCAGATTTTTATGAATCTGGACACCCTCAACCCCAAGATATCTTCTTATTAATTGAAGTTGCAGATAGCAGTCTAGAATATGATAGAGACGTAAAAATTCCTCTCTATGCTAGTAGTGGTATTACTGAAGTTTGGTTAGTTGATATTTATGAACAAGTGATTATTGTTTATCGCTACCCTAGCGAAAATGGTTATAGCGACATTCAAAAACTAAGTCGAGGAGAAAAAATGTCAATTCAAGCATTCCCCGAAATTAACTTAGTTGTAGATGATATTTTAGGATCAATAGTTTCATAGCCAATCTCTAAATAACATCCAATTCACATCCTCAGATATTAGTTATTGAGATTGCAGAAATACTAATCAAAGCAATAATGTTTTTTTACGTCGCTGGTAATTTCCCATGTACAAGACATCCCAGCGGGAAAAGTTACTAAGTCTCCCTTACCCATTTGTACCGCTTGTCCTCCATCAGGAGTGACAACAACATTACCTTCTAAAAAGTAGCAAGTTTCTTGATCATCGTAAGTCCAGGAAAATTGAGATATTTCCTTTTCCCAAATTGGCCAGTTGAATACATCTAACTCGTTGAGATGTGCAAGATTTGGTTGATGTACGACTTTAATTTCCATGAGTTGTATTTAACAATAAGATTGGATGTCTTCTCCACACTTATCTACTAAATAACATAATGCGCGAAAACGCAAGCCGACAAACTGATCATACAGTGGGTTTAGTTTGCACATAGGTGGAATATGAGCAATTGTTCGTCCAAAAACCACGATATCACGCTCAAAGGGACATTGGGCAGGAATTACTTTAGCAATCAATTTGGCAACTCGACGATTATCAATTTCAATGTCGTCGAACCATTGACGGATTTTTTGCAATAAATCAAACTTATTTTTAACTGAATGGTTTTCTTCGATAGGGTTGACAAAACTGGAGAGAATCATCGGTTCACTATTTGTTTTTAGCATTATTGTAAATCCTATGTAGATGAGATTGATAGAAACTGGACAATGTGGCAATTTACACTACAAATTATCTTGGCAATTTGGACTGAACTTGAAGAACGGTAAAGTAGTTGAACTAATTTTTATTAAAACTGGCTTTGTGTTGAATAACTGTTCAGTTGAATACAAAATAACAAAGAAAATATAAAAATGGTATAGTTTTAGCTTATGGATTCCTGATATTGAATATAGTAATTTTATATATAAAATTACTATGGGAATTGCCAAAAACACTGATATATATAGCTTTCTCCTCCAGCTAGACTGCATAACCATTAGGAAACGATGACATTAATTTTAGGTGATAGAAGATCAATAAAAAAGCTATGCAAGTCACTTTATCGCAGGGAATAGGGAACAGGTAATTTTCTTCTGACTCGGTGACTCCTAACTGGGCCTAGTCCCTGCGTCCCTACCTCCTGCTAACGCTGGCAATTTTGCAAAATATAACTACACAACTCGCAAAAACCATCTCCTTCGGCTGCTGTAGTTATATATGTAGGTTGATGCTGTAACTGATTTGTATACTCCTGGATATTTGCCACACCTACGGACATAGGAAAATAACGCTGGTTAAATAAACTTTCATCATTGGGACTGTCACCAACAGTGATAACCTGTTCTGGCAAGTATGTGGGAAAATATTGATCTAAGACTTTTAATAAACCAGCAGCTTTATTTTGTCCTTGGGGTTTAATATGGCACTGAATATTGCTGTAAGTAAATCCCCAACCCATCTGTTTACAAAGATCACTTATATTTTTTAGTTGATCAGCCGTTAGTGAGGTAAGATCAAATGTCCAGTCTGTGACTCGAAATAAATTATCAGCAGATGCTCGGATTTGCGGAAAATAAGTTTGTAAGTTCACAAAGGTTCTAGCTAAATCTTGACGATGGTTAGCCAAATCAGGAATATGCGTGAGTGTAACTGGATCAGAATTACCTGATGGATAAAATAAACCACCATTTTCGGCAATCGCACCGACAATGGGCATTAAACTACTAATAGCACTTACCCACCCAGCCGAACGTCCAGTCACAATCAAGACCGGAATTTTGGCTGCTGATAGACTCTCTAAAGTATTTAGCAGTTGAGATGTAAATCTGCCATGTTTAGTTAGTGTCCCATCCATATCTGTTGCTAACAGGCAAATATGATATGAATGCGTAGATGTTATATCAGACAATGGCTGTATATTGATAAAATGCTGATCCAAGTGACTAATCGGTTTGTACATATGACATGATCAAGACAATGTAAAAAATACTTATACCACAGCCAACTACTAAATAAGATTTGGGTATTCTAAACATCAGGAGTTAAAAGGTTCAAATTGTGAATTATGGTTAGTACAATTTTTCTGGCTCAATCGTCTAGATTGAAAACAACAAAAACGAATACAGAAGTTTCTAGCAATGAATTCTCAGCTATACCATTGCTATTGTGTGCTAGTGGAGGACTGGTTTTAGCTCTGGTTGCTGTAATTATTTATGGCAAAATTTTAGTGCAAAAGGGGGAGAAAAAACTAACTTTTGAAAAATTCCGCACACGAGAATTAGAGAAAAAGCTGAAGTTAGCTTTAGAAACTATTCGCAAAATGGAAACTAATCCAGATTTAGTTCACTCACGGGACTTTAACTTAGATTATCTGCGAATGCGGATGTCAGAGGAGGTATTCCATTTTGCCCTAGTTAATCAAATTAAAATTAAGGTTAAAGATAAGATATCTCAAGTCCTACGTCCTGCTCAAGCTAACCAAGGATCTATAGGAATTGCTAGTAATACTGGTAAGGAAATAGATGAAACTTTCGATATTGAGTATGAAACTGGTGTAGCACCCAACATTGTGAAACGGGTGCTGTTTAGAGCGCAAATTCGATTAATGAAGTTGCCAACTCAAGCTACTTCTTCTACAATTAGTCAAATTATGAATTGTATAGAAACTTACCTTAGACCCAAGGAAGATGATGATACCTGGCAACCGACTATTCAAGGTAAGATTGTTTATATGCACTGGGATCAAAAGGCTAAACCTACCGCGTTGCTGGTACTAGAACAATCAAATGAAGGCGTGAATGTGACATTTAGAACTAGCCGTCAAACCCCTCTGACAAAAAACAGTAGGACAGCAAATTCACATCATGCAGACGCTATTCAGAAATAATCACAACTTGAAATTACCAATAAATACCGAAAAATTCAAACTGGAAAAAAATTTTGGTTTGGAATATATCACTTGTATTGAAGAAGACGGATCATTAAAATTAGGAGTTGTGATTAGAAGCAACATTTTGAGCATCACGGGTCAGAAGACCATCTTCCATTTCGACAATGCGATCAGCGATATCTAAAATCCGGTTATCATGGGTGACTAATAAGATAGCAGTTCCCTGTTCTTTAGCCAAACGCTGCATGATTTCGACTACATCACGTCCTGATTGTTTATCTAATGCGGCTGTTGGTTCATCTGCTAATACTAAAGGAGGATGATTAACTAAAGCGCGAGCGATCGCTATTCTTTGTTTTTGTCCACCAGATAAATTATCTGGATAGTAGTTAACCCGTTCTTGTAAACCTACAGATGCCAGCATATCTTCTGATTGGGAAATAGCTGTTGATTGGGAAATATTATTATTTAATTCCACAGCCATTTGCACATTTTGCCTAGCTGTTAAAAAACCCAATAAATTATGAGCTTGGAAAATATAACCAATCTTCCGTCTCATGTGTACCAGTTTGCTTTGACTAGCACCACATAGTTCATCACCTAAAAATTTTAAACTTCCCTCTTGTACCGACCTTAACCCACCAATCAAACTTAATAAAGTTGTTTTCCCTGAACCAGATGGTCCAGTCATAATCACGATTTCTCCAGCATATATTTCCAAACTAATATCAAATAGAATCTGTTTTTTCAGCGATCCTTTACCGTAGTAGTGATTGATATTTTTAATAGATATTACAGGTTCTTTGTTGATCATAATAGGGGAGTGTAGGAGTCAGAAGTTGGGGAAGTTGGGGAAGTTGGGGAAGTT
>NZ_JAQMTJ010000047.1:0-11034 GCF_028330815.1 Dolichospermum lemmermannii CS-548 | reverse complement strand
TATAATTGTTTCTTGAATATCTTCTTTCACTTATCTATTGACCTCTCCAGGTGGTGTGCATTCTTATTGCTTCTTATTGAGAATAGATTTTGATGACATTTTTGGTGATTTACTGTTTCTCAAATGCCTTTTTTCACTTTGTCTGTTTGTTTTGATGCTCCCTTTGATTTTCATCTCCGTAATTTCCCTCTGTAACATTTTGGGGTGCGGAATGTGGGATAGAATACCAATTTTCCCGGTTTCAAAAAACTTTACCAGAATTACCGCCTGGTTGTTGAGATACTCACCGACCTAAAGGTGTGGTGATTCTTGACGCTTCACCGACTGACGCTAACCGTTGCTAGTCTTACTCTGTCTCTGCACCCGTTTAGAGTCGTGGCAATGCCCTATCCCGACACTTAGGCTTGGCTGAGTGCAAGCTTTTTTCAAAAAACATATTGTCTATTAAGTTTTTCTGGGGATTTTATTTCTTGGAAGTCCCCAAGCTATTGGTAATAATATGACCCGTGCTGCTTCTGAGTTACGCAAACTGTCTATCTATGCTCGTTGCACAGCCCTAACCACACCTTGATATATTCACAGAAGTATTTATCAAAACAAAGTAAAAAAAATAACACTGAAATTTGAAAAATTATTTTATAAAAAATCAGCCTAGCCGTGCTAAAGTTTTGATCTTGTTATATTCCTTAGCTGCTTCAGCTTATGCATCTGCATTCTTTACATCAACAACACCTTGAAGAATTAGTCAAGAGTAGTGGTATAAACTTAGACTTAATTCGTTTAAATTTCAAATCGCTTCAAGGCATAAATGCTTATGAATATTTGCTGATTTCTGACCAACTCCCTCGCACCAATACAGGGATGATTAAAAACGCTTGGTTACAGCGGTATACCCACATTACAGAAGGTGGTTGGTGGTGTTCTGGACTAGACCCTCTCAATAATTGGCATAAGATGGAATGGGGATGTTTTAAACCCAACCAACCGCGACAAAATCAAAAAGGTAAATCCATCAAATATGAACATCCTCCCAGCACCCCCACACGCATATTTTGTTTACGCATATCCTTACAAATTTGGCAACAAGTTGGCCAACGTTACAACTTAGCCATACCGGAAAATATTACTATTAATCATGATGGTGAAGCCGAAGGTTTTTGGTCATGGGTAATTAAAAATAAAATAGCCATTGTCATTTGTGAAGGTGTGAAAAAAGCCGCAGCCCTTTTAAGCCAAGGATATGTTGCTATTGCTATTCCTGGTATTAATAGCGGTTATCGAGTTATTAAAGATGAATTTGGCAAAGTTACCCGGCGGCAATTAATACCTGATTTAGCAGTATTCACAAACATAAAACGCAACTTTTATATTTGTTTTGATTTTGAAACCCAAGCCAAAAAAATTGCGGCTGTCAATAATGCTATTTCTCAATTGGGTTGTTTATTTCAACAACAAAACTGTCCTGTTAAAGTTGTCGAACTTCCAGGCAAAGAAAAAGGAGTTGATGAATTTATTATTGCTAAAGGTGCAACAGCCTTTGATAAAACTTATGGTCAAAGCCTAGATTTAGATATTTATATTGCCCAAACCAAACCCCATACAGAGTTAACAATTCCCGCTGCACTTACTGTTAACCGTCCTTATTTGGGAAAAATTGCCTTTCCTACCTCTGGTTTAGTAGGAGTGAAATCAGCCAAGGGTACAGGTAAAACCACAGCATTACAAAGCATTGTTCAACGAGCAAAAAATCATAATCAACCAGTTTTATTAATTACCCATAGAATCATCTTGGGACGGTTTTTATGTGATAAAATCGGGATTAAATGGGGTTTTGAGCATGAATCATGGCGGATAGAAGCTGATGAAGTACCTGTTAAATGTCCGTTACCAATTACGTCATCTTTGGGATTATGTGTAGATTCAATTTGGAAATTAAAACCCGAAGATTGGCGCGGTGCAATATTAATTTTAGATGAGGTTGAGCAGTCTTTATGGCATTTACTCAATAGTAATACCTGTAAACAAAAACGAGTTAAAATTCTTCGTATTTTCCAACAACTAATTTCTACAGTTCTCACAACAGGAGGTTTGATAATTGCCCAAGATGCCGATTTATCAGATGTATCTTTAGAATATTTACAGACCTTAGCCGGAATTAAATTAAATCCTTGGGTAGTTGTCAATGAATGGAAACCGGAAAAAGGTTGGGATACAACTTTTTATGATTCACCCAATCCCACACCCCTAATTCATCAATTAGAATTAGATTTAATTGCTGGACGTAAATGCTATGTTACTACCGATAGTCGTTCTGGCCGCTACAGTTGTGAAACTATTGAACGTTATTTAAAAGAACGTTTACAGAAACTCAGAAGAGAATTTCCTGAAACTTTAGTAGTTAGTAGTCATACTACTAATACACCTGGTCATGCAGCCGTTGATTTGATAGCTGCTATTAATCAAAAAATCACTGATTATGATACTGTTTTTGTTACCCCTAGTTTGGGAACAGGAATTAGTATTGATGTTCAACATTTTGACCGAGTTTATGGCATTTTTCAAGGGGTAATTCCTGACTCAGAAGCCCGTCAAGCTTTAGCAAGAGTTAGGGATAATGTTCCCCGTATTGTTTGGTGTGCTAAACGCGGTATTGGCTTAATTGGTAGTGGCAGTACAAATTATCGGTTACTATCTAATTGGTATCAAGAAAATCAAAAAGAAAACTTAGCTTTATTAAGTCCATTACATAAAATAGATGTAGATTTACCTCTAGTTTATGATCCTATTCATTTACGCACTTGGGCAAAATTATCTGCTAGGGTAAATGCTTCTATTCGTCTTTATCGGCAATCAATGCAAGATGGATTAATAACTGATGGTCATCAAATTCAAATGCGAAGTAATGAAGTCCAAAATAACATTCTTCGTGATTTGCGTTTAGCCTTTTTTGCCACTGAACCTAGTGATGTAGAAAATCGCAAACGGTTAATTGTAGAAATTGTTAAAGTGCAAAAAGATTGGGGACAAAGTCTTCAAAAAGCCAAGGAAATTAAACGCAAAATCAAAGAAATTAAGCAGCAAAATCAATCAGCAGCAGCAAATTCTGTAGCTAATGCTAAAGATATTGACTATGTGGAATATGAACAGCTATTAACTAAACATTCTCTTAGCAATGGAGAACGTCATCAAGTTGATAAATATATTCTCAGACAAAGGTATGGAATTGTAGTTACTCCCCAACTCAAATTACAGGATGAAAAAGGTTATTATGGACAATTATTAATTCATTATTATCTGACTCATGAAAGTGAATATTTTCATGTAAAAGATCAGCAAGAATGGAGTCAGCAGTTATTGTGGGGTGAAGGTAAAGTTTTTCTCCCAGATTTAAGAACTTATACGTTGAAAGTAGAAGCTATGCGGGCTTTAGGAATAATGCAATTTCTGGAAACGGAAAGAGTATTTAGTGAAAATGACGCTGATTTAATTTGGCTAAAAAATGTAGCTGGACAAAGTAGTAGACATATTAAACGCGCTTTAGGTATTGATTTAGTTAGAGGTAAAGAATCTGTTGCGGGAATTAAGTTATTAAGCCGACTTTTAGGTTTGTTAGGTTTGAAATTACAGCAAGTCAATGATGGTTATAAAATTGATTTAGACACTCTAAATGATGGTAGAGATAAAATATTTGCAGTTTGGCAACACCGTGATGATTTGATGTTAACTACTTTACATAATATGGAACAGGAAATGGTTAATTTGCCTGAAAAGTCTCAACAAGAAGCTGTACTGATAAGTTAAACAACAAAAAAACAGATCCCCGACTTCTCAAAGAAATCAGGGATCTATCTGATCTATCTGTGGTAAAATCTATTTTGTGTGCTTACAAGTTACAAAATGAATAAAAATATTGATTTTGATGTTGTTAATGCTTTACACCAACAGGGTTTAGATCATTATCATGATGGTAATTATCAACAAGCACTGGCTAATTTTGATGCGGCTTTAGAATTATATGCTAATTTTTCGATGGCTTATATTAATCGAGGTAATATTTTTCATATTTTAGGTAATTATCAAAAAGCTATTGCTGATTATAATCAATGTATAAAAATCAATCCTAATTTTCCTGAAGCTTACCATAATCGGGGTAACAGTTATTATGCTTTGCAAGAATATCAAAGTGCAATTTCTAATTATAATCGTTCTCTAGAAATTAATCCTAAATTTAGTGCAGCTTACTACAATCGGGGTTTAGTCTATGCCCGTATTCAAGATTATTATCAAGCAATTGCTGATTTTAATCAAGCATTAAAAATAGTTCCTGATGATATTCAAGCATACTATGAACGGGGTTTAGTCCATAGTAATTTGGGAGATTATGAAAATGCCATTAAAGATTACAACCAAGCATTACAAATTAATCCTACATTAGTTTCAGTATATGGTTTTCGAGCAAATGCACATCACCAACTGGGAAATTATGAAAATGCGATTATTGATTATAATCAAGCATTACAAATTGATCCTCATTTAGCAACAGCTTACTATGGAAGGGGCATGGTACGAGAAGCTATACAGGATCTTATTGGTGCAGTTGCAGATTATACTCAAGCTATAGAAGTATCTCCAGAATTTGCCTCAGCTTACTGTAAGCGAGGAGATGCTTACAAGTTGTTAGGTAATATACAAACAGCTATTCAAGACTATAACCAAGCATTAAAGATAGATTCTGATTCTTTAGCAGCATATTATCATCGAGGAAGTAGTCGTTATATAGCTAAAGATTTTACAGGAGCAATTAGTGATTTTACTGAAGCTTTACGATTAGATTCCCAGTCTGCTGTATTTTATAGCGATCGCGCTAATGCTCGTTATGCCCTAAAAGAGTATCAAAAAGCTATATCAGATTATACTCAAGCCATCAGCATTAACCCTAATTTAGCTGAAGACTGGTTTAATCGAGGTCGTAGTCACTTTCTAGTAGGAGAATTAAATACCGCATTAGCAGATTTAAATCAATCTATTCAATTGCAACCACGCTATCCTTTAGCTTATTTAGTCAGAGCAGACATACATAGACATTTGGGGAATCAGCTAGACGCAATCGCCGATTTCCGTAAATCTGCTGATCTCTATTCTCAGTCAGGAAACACGCGATATTATCAGGAAATTACCAATCTGATTGCCAAAATGTCTCAGATTTGAATAGGGAACAGGGAACAGGGGAGAAACTTCTTTCTTCTTTCTTCCTCCTGACTCCTGACTCCTGACTCCTGACTCCTCAGTTAATTTCTCGATAGCGTTTTTGAAGATCCTGAATTGTGAATAAAGCCTCAAACTGTAACCCAGCCGACTCATATAACGCCCCACCACCTTGCAATCTATCTATTAGGGAAATTACCCTGTCTACCGTATAACCAGCCGCCTGTAACCGCTCCACAGCCTTGAGCGCAGATTGTCCAGTTGTTACCACATCTTCCAAAACCACAACTTTTGCCCCCTGGGGTAAACTGGGACCTTCAATGTAAGCCATTGTCCCGTGTCCCTTGGCTTCCTTGCGAATAATTAAAGCTGGTATAGGTCTATTTTCGTACACAGAAACCACACTAACTGCGGAGACAATCGGATCAGCACCTAAAGTTAAACCAGCTACAGCTTGAGTATCTTCAGGCAACATTGGTAACAATAACCTCGCCATAGCCAAAGCACCTTGAGGATGGAGTGTGACTTGTTTACCATTAATATAGTAAGAACTACGTTGTCCAGAGGAAAGAACAAAATCACCTTCTTGATACGCAAGCTGGCAAAATAAATCTAGTAGCTTTTGACGGAGAGTAGTTAAATCAGTTGTAACAGCCCAAATATCTGGGTTGCTAAGGGTTTGAGTGGAATAAGACATTACAAACAATTAAAAGTTGTGTTAAACCAAAATTGAAACTCAATAGAGTTCTCCAATTAAGCATAAATTAAGATTTACCCAAAACCTAGCGAGAATTAAATTAATTTAATTCTGTCCGCAGAAACGAGCTTGGCTTTCGCACGGAGAGTGTCAATCTCCCTCTTCGCTGATGACTACCTTACCTCGAAAGACAAAGTAATTGTAGATGTTGTAAAACAACATAATCGGAATCAAAAACCCAATGAAAGTAATCATAAAAACCATTGAAGTAGCAGAAGATGCTGCTTGATAAATGGTAATAGTGGGGGGAATAATGTAGGGAAAGGCAATAAATCCTAAACCAATAAATGTCAGCAGAAATATTAATGCTGTGTAAACAAATGAGGCAACTTCCTCTTTCCGGTTTAGGCTTTCTAACAGCAACCAAATCAACAGCATACCCAACAAAGGAATCATGGCAAAAATATAAACTTCTGGTTGATGAAATAGTTTAATTCTAGCATTTTCATAGACAATTGGCGTAGTAATGGTAATTAAAATTGCGCCAATAAAAGTTGTCCAAGCTGCTAATTTTGCTGTACGAAAATGAGTTTCTTGTAATGTCCCTTCAGTTTTCAAGATCAGGTAAGTTGAACCAATCAATACATAACCTTGTACAAGTGTCAATGCTGTTAATAATGATTGCCAACTTAACCAATCCCACATCCCACCAATAAAATGCCCGGCCGCATCAACTTTGATTCCTGCTAATACACCACCCAAGGCAAATCCTTGAAATAAAGCAGCAATAAAACTGCCAATTCCAAAGGCAAAATTCCAAAAACTTTTATTATCAGAATGTTCTCGAAATTCAAAAGCAACAGCCCGCAAAATTAACCCCACAACCATTACCATCAAAGGTAGATAAAGGGCATTTAAAATTGTTCCATAAGCTAAAGGAAAAGCCCCAAATAATGCTCCTGCCATCAAAACTAACCAGGTTTCGTTAGCATCCCAAACGTTACCTAAACTGGTCATTAATAAACTACGGCGTTTCTCATCAGAAGCAGTCAAAGAGAGGATACCAACGCCTAAATCAAAGCCATCTAAAAGCACATACAGGAACAGAAATAGCCCTAGAATGAAAAACCAAACTTGTGGTAAAAAGCGCAATAAAGCTGTCATATAACTTCTTTCTATTGTGGCGTTTCTAAAGGACGACTATCAGGAAGATGAGTCACCGATTCAGTGGCAATTACTGTATTTATCTCACCTCCAGGTATTGGTAAAGTTAAATCTGGTCTTTTACGAATAATGCGGCTACCAAAAAACATCGCACAAACAAATAAAACACTGTAGAGAATAGTAATAACTGTCAAAGAAAATAACACTTCACCGGGTGGTAAATGAGAAGCTGCATCAGTAGTGCGAATTTGCCCGTATACCGTCCAAGGTTGTCTTCCCACACAGCGCACAATCCAGCCTGCTTCAATCGCAATATAGCCCAAAGGTGCAGCTAAAATCCAAGCCCGTAATAACCATTTTTGTTGAGTTAAGTTATTTGGACTCAGTTTACCTCTGAGCCATTGTAGGATACTCCACAGCATTAATCCTACTAAGAAAAAGCCGATTCCTGCCATGATTCGGAAGGAATAAAAAATCAAGGGAATCATTGGTGGACGGTCTTCTGGTTTCCATTCTTTCAGTCCTAATACTGGTTCAGAAAGTTTGGGTTTGAGATCTAAAATGTAACTTAAACCATTAGGAATAGAAATTTCCCAATCATTTTTTTCCGCTTTTCTATTAGGTATTGCTAATATATTCCACTTGGCAGATTCCCCAGCGGGAATTGTTTCCCATTGGGCTTCAATTGCGGCTAATTTAGTTGGTTGATAGTGATAAACTTGATCACCACTAGCGTGACCAATGTAGACTTGTAAGGGAGCAACAAAAATAGATATTGCTAAAACTATTTTCAATGATTTGCTGAAAAATTCTTGATGGCGATTATTGAGAATATACCAAGCACTAATGCCACCAATGACAAATAAAGAAGTCTCCAATGTTGCCAAGAACATATGGAGAACACTATTTACCATGAAGGGATTTAAAATTGCTTGGAAATAGTCATCAACAATAAATTTACCATTCACCATTTGTCCACCACTAGGAGTTTGAAACCATGAATTAGCAACCAAAATCCAGAATGTGGAAAGATTCGCCCCAAAAGCCACGAGAATAGTCGCTAAATAGTGAATTGCAGGAGGAACTCGCTCCCAACCAAACATCATAATTCCTAAAAAAGAAGCCTCTAGCATAAATGCCATTGAGCCTTCAAATCCGAGAATACTACCTAAGAAATCTCCCACTGCTTCTGATAATGGGGCCCAGTTAGTCCCAAACTGAAAACCCATTGGTAAACCTGATGCAACTCCGATTCCAAAGTTTAGTAAATACAGTTTTGACCAGAAACGAGCGTGATGATAATAAGTGGTATTTTTGGTTTTTAACCAGAGTCCTTCTACAACAATTAAGTAGATAGACATACCTGTAGTGATTACAGGCCAAATCATGTGAAAAATTGCTGTAAATGCAAATTGCAAGCGTGATAAAGCTAGGGTATTAGATAAAATTTCCATACTCTTTAAGGGAGTTACGCAAAAGGGCTAAATACCTATTCAGGATACACATTAATATTTGTTTACATTATATTACTTCCAAAAGTTTTAAGCTTTGAAATGTTTGACAATCGGTCGTTTAAGGTTTGACAATCGGTCGTTTTATACTTGTTCTATGCAAAGGTATTAACTGCAAAGATACCCATATCAAAACCAACCTAGAATATAACCGTACAGAATAAATCTTTTGAGATAATTTTGATATTTTTGTAAAAATATGAGATTATATTGATAATTACTCTCAATACAACTGAGAATTTTTCTAAATAATGGTAAAAAATCATCTTGGCTTGTTACAGCCTGGTCAAATTGCCACAATTACTCAACTGCACAGTGAATCTGGATTACAACAGCGCCTTCTAGCAATGGGTTTCCGCACCGGTAGGCAAATTGTGATGTTGCGTCGGGGATGGCTTTCTGGTCCACTCCATGTCCGCATTGGCACAACAGAAGTGATGCTACGTTGCCGGGAAGCTAGAGAAATAGAAGTTACAAATGTGAGTAAGGGAATATGACTATCAAACAGATTGCGGTTTTGGGAATGCCAAATACTGGCAAATCTACCTTTTTTAACCGTTTTACAGGCGCTAATGCGAGTATCGGCAACTGGCCGGGGATGACAGTAGATTTGATGATGGCAAAAATCAAACTTGGTCAGGAAGAAGCCGAGGTAGTAGATTTGCCGGGAATTTATGATTTACGGGGTTTTTCGGAAGATGAGGCCGTGGTGCGGGGGTTTTTGGAAAGTACACCAATTCACTTAGTAATAATTATTCTCAATGCAACTCAACTTGACCGCCAAATTAGTCTAGCTTTACAGATCAAACATTTACATCTTCCCGCAGTATTATTACTAAATATGGCAGATGAAGCCCCAAAATTTGGGGTAAAAATTGAGCCTAATAGAATAGCCAAGCATTTGGGAATACCAGTGCTGCCCATTAGTGCTAAGTATGGTGATGGTTATGATCAGGCAGTAAAAGCGATCGCACAAACTCTCCAGCAACAGCAAGAACCAATCACAGCAGGTTCTTTAGCACAGTGTTCTGCGTGCGATAGCAAAATTGCCTCAGAAATGAGCAGCTTATTGGAGGATGCAGTGTATACTCCGGAACAAGTTGAGGAAAACCTGACAACACGCTTAGATAGAATTCTGTTACATCCAGTATTTGGCTTACCGTTGTTTTTTGCAGCCATGTTTTTGATGTTCCAGATAGTATATGCCCTGGGAACACCTGTGCAAAAGTTTATGGGAGATACCCTGGACTGGTTTAAGGGAGTAGCACTAGAACCAGTATTAGGCGGTTTACCAGCATTTTTGAAAGGTTTCTTAATTGACGGTCTTTATACTGGTATGGGAACAGTTGCGGCTTTTATCCCCGTCATTGTTTTATTTTTCTTCTGCATGGCCATTGTAGAAGATAGTGGTTACTTGTCGCGTTCAGCATTTTTGATGGATGCTTTTATGGAACGATTGGGGTTAGATGGTCGTTCTTTTGTGATGTCGTTGATGGGATTTGGCTGTAATGTCCCCGCAATTATGGGGACAAGAGTGATGCGTTCCCCTGGGTTGCGAATGCTTTCCATGCTCGTTATCCCCTTTTCTTTGTGTTCAGCACGACTGAATGTATTTATTTTCATGACTACAGCTTTATTTTATCCTCACATTGCACCTGTAGTTTTATTTAGTTTGTATTTATTTAGTTTTGTCGCAGCTATTTTGACCGCATTTTTGTTTAGAGGCAGATATCCGAATAAAGAACCATTGGTATTAGAATTACCACCTTATCGCTTTCCCACCATCAAGCAAATGTGGTTACGTGCTTGGGGGGAAATTAGGCATTTTTTAAAGTGGTCAAATCGGTTTATTATCTTTGGTGTGGTAGCGATTTGGTTATTAAATAATTTGCCTTTTGGTGTCCCAATTGCCAGTTCCCAAACATTATCAGGAATGATCGGTCAAGCCACACAACCATTATTAGCACCTATTGGAATTAATGCTCAATTGGCTGTAGCTCTGATTTTCGGCTTTATTGCTAAAGAAATTGTTTTGGGTGGTTTAGCGGTAATTTATGGTAAATCTCAGGGTGCAGATTTAATGGGGACTATTGCCCATCAAATTGACTGGGTACAGGCTTATAGTTTTATGTTATTTACTCTCCTTTATGTCCCTTGTTTGTCAACTGTTGCTGTTTTGAAAAGTGAATCTAAAAGTTGGAAATTTGCAGTTATATCTGTAGTTTGGTCTGTTGGTTTAGCTTGGGTAACAAGTTTTATTTTCTATCAAAGTGCAAGAGCTTTAGGATTTTAATTTTTCACAGCAATTTTTATCTGCTTAGAGGATGTTTGAAAAGTTTTGAATGTATAAATTGACCCCTCTCCAAACCTCTCCCCGACGCGGGGAGAGGCTTTGAAAACCCCATTCCCTGGTAGGGAAGGGGGGCAGGGGGGTTAGGTTTTTGGAGATTATGGGTT
>NZ_JAQMTJ010000046.1:0-12750 GCF_028330815.1 Dolichospermum lemmermannii CS-548 | reverse complement strand
CGAAAAATGGTCGTTTGGGGATTTGATATTAGCGATCGCCACCTAAGATTTCGACGATTTTGTATCAAAATTATCCTCACAGGTATTCAAAAATCCGAAATTACCGATTGTGACACTGGGGGGTGCGGAATGTGGGTTTTAGGGTACATCAGATGCCTTTTCCAAAGTGACTGTAGAAGTTATTAAATGAAATTCAGGAAAATTAATACCACAACAAAGAAAGTTATGAACAACAAAGTTAGCGTTTTGTTAGCAGTAATATTGGTTGGCAATTCTGTAGCAGTTAATCCATCAGTTGCTATAGAAAGTAATCCTGTTTTTGTTCCGCACAAGATAAGGAATATATCTCAATATCCAATAAAAATAGCACAAGGGATAGAACCTAGAGTTATTAAGCTGCGTCTAGCAGATTCTGGTGTGTCAATAGGAAGCGTTATAGCTTGGGGATTTGGTGGATTAATACAAAAACGATCAACTGATTGGGTTCGTTTAGAAATAAGTGGCAATCAAGTCAAAGTCATACATACAACCAGAACAACTAATGCGTTGACTCAGTTTTCTAAATGGTGGGATCATCCTGTCAGAAAAATTGCTTTTAAACCAGATTCTTGTACAGTAGATAATGTCCAGAAAACAGGTGAGTCAGATACAGAAACCAAACTGAGAGAGCTACAAAAATTGTATGATTCTAAACTAATAACAGAGCGAGAGTATCAAGATTCACGAAGTAAAATCCTGAGTCAAATCAATACGAATACAACTCCAACCACTACAACTAATTCAGACTGCGTTGTAGTTAAAGAAAATGGGATCATAGAACTTAAAGATATAAGTTTGTTGACCAAAGGAGAATTGAAAATTGAATATTTAGAAAGCGGTGAATGGAAATATGCTGCCTTCAGAGTTCCAGCAAAAGAATATCAGTAGCAACCAGTAAAATAGACATTTCCAAGAAAAATTGTAGAGACGAGAATCCTTATCCATGGAACGTCTCTACAGGGGTTTTAGAAAATTCGGAGATATTTGATTATTTTACTCTCAAGACTTACTCCGTGACTCACGGGGAAGAAATGCTTCTATAACTAAAGCTCTTCAAATATCTATTTTTTCTTCAGAATAAATGGCGTTTTCACCATCACATCTGTATTCATCAACTGATCCCAAAACCGAAAATAAAGACCATAATTACAATTAAACTTGTGATGATGAAGAGTATGGTGAGTTGGAGTAATCAAATTTTTACCCCAAAAACCACGCATCCAGGAACGGGGATAAACCTCATAACCTGTATGATTGACAACGCCAAATATCGTCATTAATGTTAGCAATAAAAGGATCATACTAATGTGAATGGGAATAATAAAAACCAAAATAGGAATAATAATTGCCGTCATCATACTCTCAACTGGATCAAAAGAAAAAGAAGTCCAGGGAGTAGGGTTAATAGATTCGTGATGCACCTTATGAAAGCGGCGATATATACTAGGGTTGTGTAACCAGCGATGAGTCCAATAAAAATAAGTATCGTGGATAAACAAATATATAAACAGACTTACTGGCAAATAAACCCAGCCATATTGGATAGGATTTATATAAACTTTTGTTTGTCCTAATGCGATCATTTCCATGATAAAAGCACTGGGTAAAGCAAAAATAAGACAGGAAAAGAGAGACCATTTGATTTCGCTTTTCATTTTACTCTTCCGTCTATCCAGATCATGAAGACGACGAACTTCCCAAGACTGGGGACGACGAACCCAAAGTAACCAATAAAGCAGCGAAGACACAATCAGATATCGTGTCGAAAGAACGAAAAACATAAACAAACTGGAGATACCAAATTGCGTCAAATTGGGGAGCATAAAGGCTGGTTATGTATTTATAAAACAACATGAATTATTATAGTTCTTTCTTTGCGCCTTTGCTCCTTAGCGTCTTTGCGCGAAACCCCCCTCTCAAAAGAAAAGGGGGAAAATGAACTTACAAAAACCAACCGTAGGAATGTAAACCCTTACCCAAAAGATTCACACCAAGATAACAAATCCAAACTACAACAAAACCAGCAGCGGCTAAAATTGCAGGTTTTCTACCTTGCCAACCGCGAGTTATTCTAGAATGCAGATAAGCGGCAAAAACTAACCAAGTAATTAACGCCCAAGTTTCCTTAGGGTCCCAACTCCAGTAAGAACCCCAGGCTTCATTAGCCCAAACACCACCGGCAATAATCCCAATTGTGAGGAGAGGAAATCCCAAACCAATGATGCGATAGCTGATATTATCGAGGGTTTCAGCTAAGTTGAGGCGTTGAGGTGAAAGAATTTCAGTGGTTTGAATAGGAGTGGTTGTGACTAAATCCAAAACCGCAGTTCCATTCCCGTTGTTATTAATTTCAACGCGAGAAAAGCCATTAGTTTCCGCATCGGGTGTAGATGTAACTAACTCACCAGCTTTAAGTAGTTTATAGCCATTACTCCGATAACCGCCATTACCAAAGGAACTACCTTGTAATTGGATATTTTGGCCGCGAGTAACAATTAAAAATGCGATCGCTAACAATGCACCCACCATCAAAGCGGAATAACTCAACATCATGACACTGACGTGCATCATCAACCAATTAGATTTCAAAGCCGGAACTAAAGGCTCTGATACCTGCATATTTGATGGTAAAGTTAGAGTAGCAAAAGCAGCAATGCACATCGCCACAGGTGCAGTCACAACTCCCACCAACCGGCTACGACTACTATTTTCGGCAATTAAATGGACAGCGGTAATTCCCCAAGTCAGGAAAAATAAAGACTCGTAGAGATTACTCAGGGGAAAATAACCCGCTTCGATCCATCTAGCCCCTAATAAAGTCGCCATACACAAATTAGCGATCGCCATACCGGCTGTTCCCAAAGCCGCTGTCACCGATAAACTCGGAAAAGCCGCCCCCACCCAATAAACCAACATCGTACAGAATAAGACAGCAAAAGAGGCATTATCTAGCCAGTTCTGGAGTACAACCAGATTCATAAACACTTCTCTCCAAATTCCGATTTCCTTGATCCTAACTGGTTTTGGAGATTAGTCATTGGCAAGATTAACCTTCATAATTCATAGCGCCCAGATATTTAGTTAAATATCCAGATGTGTAGGGGTTTAGCAGGTGTGTAGGGGTTGCTTTAGGTCAGCCAAAAGAAAAAATATCAGTAGAAATGGTTTTTAGAAGTCTAAGTAGGTTAGCATTGTAAATCGTCGTTATGGCACTAGGCAAGAGGCAATACTTCGACTTCGCTCAGTAACCAGAGGCAAGAGTGAAGAGGGTTTGAGCGATTTTACTTTTCTTTACACAGATTGGTTTTATTGTGTTCACCTACTTATATTATGTAGCTAAATCCGTAGAAAGGGGTGAGAATCCCGATATCGTCACCTATTTAGTCCAACGAGCAAAATTATTTGGTTTAGTCAAAGCTATCAGGAAACGACATCGAGAAACACAACAAATCAGAGAACAAATTTGGGGGGCTGTACCGTTAAGTTGACACCAATGAAGCTCTTGCTTTACCCCTACATAATTTATTGATTTTTTGGCTACTAAAATATCCTTACTGCCAAAGGTAGATAAGTAGAAACAAAACAATCCAGATAACATCAACAAAGTGCCAAAACAAAGAAGTGGCATTTATCCCAAAATGGCCATTATCAAAGTTACCAGGAATGAAAGAACGCAACAAGACAATTAACTGTAACAGAATACCCGTAAAAACGTGCAAACCGTGAAAACCAGTTAATAGATAAAACATTCCGCCGAAAGTACCAGAAGTAAAGCCAAATTCAAGTTGACTCCATTCCACTGCTTGGCCATAGAGGAAATAACCACCCATAGCCATTGTTAAAAATAACAATAGACGATAGGTTTTTAAATCATGTCTTTCCAGAGCTTTTTCTGCAAAATAAATCACAAAACTACTAGCAACTAAAACCACAGTGTTAATGCTAGGTTCTTTTATTTCCAAACCAGAAACACCAGCCGGCAACCAATTGACAGCAGAAGTTTTGTAGATAATATAGCCAGCAAAGAAACTCAAGAAAATGACACTTTCTGATAACAGAAAAACAATAAAACCAAACATTTTATTGCCTTCTTCATCATGTTCGTGTTCATGACTGTGGTGAGACTGTAACTCTTCTGAAGAAATAGAACTATCCATGATTTTAATGAAGAAATAGGAGATTAGAAAAATAAGAAAATAGGGAATGGTTTACAGAAAAATTTATTTCGCGCAAAGGTACAAAGGAGCAAAGGCGCAAAGATAGATAAAAATCTCTGTAATCCCTAAATTCTCAAATTACTCATGTTCAGAAGATGCCATTAATTCGGATTTACCATAACCATAAGGTTCGCAAGTGACAATCGGAATTTCCTCAAAATTCTCAACAGGAGGAGGAGAAGAAACAGTCCATTCCAAACCAATTGCTCTCCAAGGATTAGCAGAAGCTTTTTCTCCATCCATCCAAGAAATCAACATATTGAAGATGAAAGGAAGAGTAGACATTCCTAACAGAAAAGAACCCAAACTAGCGACAATATTCCAACCAATTAATTCAGGT
This sequence comes from Dolichospermum lemmermannii CS-548, assembly GCF_028330815.1. Classification (NCBI taxonomy): domain Bacteria; kingdom Bacillati; phylum Cyanobacteriota; class Cyanophyceae; order Nostocales; family Aphanizomenonaceae; genus Dolichospermum; species Dolichospermum lemmermannii. The sequence goes on along the minus strand of NZ_JAQMTJ010000046.1, from coordinate 8,154 downwards.
GCATAAGAAGCAGCGCGGCGTAACATTCCTTGCAAACCTAAAGGGTGCATGGGTAAGAAATTCAAATTTGTGCCGATAAATGCTAACCAAAAATGGATTTTGCCCCAACCTTCGTGGAACATTCTGCCCGTCATTTTGGGAAACCAATGATAGATAGCTGCATACATTCCCATAGTTACAGTTCCATAGAGAACATAATGGAAATGACCAACAACAAAATAGGTATTGTTAACATGAACATCCACTGGAACAGAAGAAAGCATAATTCCTGTAATCCCAGCAAATACAAACATTACCAAACCACCCAAAGCAAATAACATGGGTGTAGTTAAGCGAATTTTCCCACCCCAAATAGTTGCTACCCAAGCAAATACCTTAATCCCTGTGGGAATAGATACAAACATGGTTGTCACCATGAAAAATAACCGTAGCCAACCAGGAGTACCACTCACATACATATGGTGTACCCAAACAATGCCGCTAACTACAGCGATTAACATCGAAGAAATGGCAACGACTTTATAACCAAATAAAGGTTTGCGGGAATAAACGGGAAAGATTTCCGAGAAAATCCCGAAGATAGGCAAAATGATGACATATACCGCAGGGTGAGAATAGAACCAGAAATAATGCTGGAACATCACCGGATTTCCGCCTTTAGTAGGATCAAAAAAGGCAGTTCCCACTGTAATATCAAGAAGTAGCATGACCGCCCCAGCTGTTAAAGCTGGCAGTCCAAATAATTGGATAATTTGGGCGCTAAATACTGCCCAAACAAAGAGAGGCATTCTAAAGAAACCCATTCCCGGCGCTCGCATTTTCACAATGGTGGTGACAAAATTCACCGCACCCATAATGGAAGAGACACCGGAAATAGCCACCGCTAATAACCACAGAACTTGACCGTTAATCAAGTTTCCCGTGGGGTTTTGGGTACTGACGGGGGGATATGCCCACCAACCAGATTGAGCAGGGCCACCGGGGACAAAGAAGCTGGCCATGAGGAGAATTCCCACCACGGGAACCATCCAAAAAGCGACGGCGTTCAAGCGGGGGAATGCCATATCTCGCGCCCCAATCATCAAGGGAACGAGGTAGTTAGCCATACCAACAAGAGAGGGAAATGTCCACAAAAACAGCATGACTGTTCCGTGCATGGTGAACATTCCGTTGTAGACTGTGCGGTCAATTAAATCAGCTTCGGGGGTGATGAGTTCTCCCCGCAGAATCATGGCGAAGATACCGCCAACGAGAAAGAAGATAAAGGAAGTAACGAGGTATTGGATACCGATAACTTTATGGTCGGTACTAAAGCTGAAGTATGTTTTCCAGGTTTGGGGTGGTTCGTGGTGATGTGATTCACCAGCAACATGAATGGGGATGTTAGTCATTTGTCAGTTGTTAGTTGTCAGTGGTCATGAAAATAACGAAGTTAACCTGGGAAATTGACTAATGGAGGTGTAGCAGGTTCAACGGTTTTCCAACCGCTGTCAATGCCGTTTTCTACTTTGAGGGCATATTCAGAAGCCGCTTGGTTAGGGGCTGGGCTGGGTTTTTGACTCGCAGCTTTGCTTAACCACTGCTGATAGTTGCTAGGTGATTCCACAATGACCTTGGCTCGCATGGTGGCAAAGTATGTACCGCTATACTGAGAGTCGGTCAAATCATACGCACCGGGGCGAATGGGAGTAAATTCAAAGTCCAGGTCGTTACCAGGAATAATGTCTTGTTTGAGGCGGAAAGCGGGGATAAAAAAGCCGTGAAGTACGTCTTCCGAATGCAGATTTAGACGAACACGGCGATCGCTCGGTAAATGCAATTCTGTACTGGTAACATTGCTTTGAGGGTAATGAAACACCCAAGCCCACTGTTTAGCGGATACATCAATATGTTCTATATCCTCAGCTACTGCGGCTTCTGAAGCCTCATCTGGCGCAGCTTCAGCAGTTTCCATCTTCATCGGATTATGTAAGTGGATCTGGTGAGATGGTCCCTGGATACCCATTTCTTCGTAAACTTGGTAACTATAACCAGCAATCCACAACACCAACATAATTGGGATTGCTGTCCAAATTACTTCTAAAGTCACATTACCTTCAATGTGAGGCCCATCACCTAAATCTGTAGCTTTTGCCCGATGGAAACAAATAGAATAGAAAAGAGTAGCAGTTACTCCCAGGAAAATTAAAGATCCTAATGTTACCAAAAAGCTAAATAAATCATCAATCAGATGAGATTCAGCAGCCCCTTGGGGAGGAAGCCAAGAATAAGCCTGTTTACCAATCCAGAGACTAGTAAGAGTTACCGCAACTGCCCCAGTAACAATGGTCAAAAAGTTGAGAAATTGCCGAATTTTCATAATGGTCAGTTGTTAGTTGTCAGTGGTTAGTGGTCAGTGGTCATTTGTTAATGGTCAGTTGTGAATTGTTAGACAAGAATTTTTACACCAATCACCAATCACCAATTACCAATTACCAATCACCAATTACCCATTACCTATTACCAAATATTTGATTGATGTCTTGTCCTGCTCGTAGTAATTTATCGGCTGTATTGTGAACACCAAAATCTGCGGCTAAGTGCGCTCCTAATGTTCCATGAAAATACATCAGCAACATAATAATTACACCGACAACCAGATAAGAAATTTGCACTTCTCTCTCTTCATATTTGCCGATAACGTAACGTTGCCAACCTCTCCAAAAGGTCATACCCACCATGAGAGCCAGTAGTAATACACCACCCACACCGTGCCACATCATTGTGGGCATTGCCAGCATTCCCCAGGGACTTTTGATATCTGCTGGTGGGGCTGCTAATAACATTTCATAAAAACCTGCACCAACCGTGAAAAATGTAATCACAGATGCAGCAAAAATGTTGTACCAACCGACATCAAATAATTGAGAACGTTCAACCTTAATTCCCAAAAAATTGAATAGCCATTTTTCCAAAGGGAAGAACACACCTAAAATATCAAAGATAATGGCAATGATGAATAAACCTAATGTGAGGTGTACCAAATTAGGATGAATCGGAATGGCATAAGGTAAACCATTTGCACCCATTTGGTGACTAATTTGGTCTAATAATTCTGAGTTCATGGCAAGATTCCATCCTTTACCGCTTCCACAACAGGTACGGTATGTAAGCCATACACCCATACCAGTTCATCACCAAGATATACTTGAAAACCAACCAAGGCTGTTAATAAAACTGCCACAGCTATATAATGAAAAGGGAGTTTTTTCGGATCACGACTCCGCAAAACATAACGCCAAGCAGTAATAGCGGCAATAATACCTGAAAGTGACCAACCGATGAGAGTATGAATATTTAAAACTGATTTAGCGAGTTCGTAGGGTTTTGCTAAACCAGCCTCAAATTGACCAAAAATAATTGCCACAAAAATAGCTACAGTGGCAATACACATATTCCACCAACTCACCTCAAACAAAGTAGTTTTACCAGTTACATAACCAGCGAAATCACAAAAAACAGAAAATAGCACCATCGCAATTACAAAGTGAACCACGATAGGATGTAAAGGATCTGGATATGGTAAATTATGCTCATTCAATGAAGTGAAAAAATCCAGCATTAAATTCTCCTAGACTGATTTACTACTCCTTAGCCAAACTTAAATAATTGCTAGATACTCACTCACTGATACCAAAAAATTATTTGATAAATCTGGTGTGAGTTTGCTGCAATGTATAACCGTCAAGTGATTTCTTCATAGTCACAACAGTAATTATGGATGTAGCTAAACTAAATCACTGTGAGAGGTTGAATTTACTAGACGTAAATTTTTATGAATTGTCAAAAAAACTAAAAGCAGAACTTCTAGAATTAATCTACAGAGCCAAAAGCAGATTTTAATCTTGGCTCTATTACAATATTTTTAAATCAAAACCAAATATTTTTATGTTTATTGATGTACAATAAAAAATTATCACTTTGTGATTTAAAAAACCGAAATATATAACTTTTATAGTAGGTAGGATGAAAATGAAGCTGGATAGAATAATATTTTAAGAATAATTGAACGCAGATGAACGCAGATAAACGCAGATAAAGACGGATGAATTAATGAATTTCATGATTCTGTGCAACATTTTTTCTTTGCGTCTTTGCTCCTTAGAGGTTGTTTGAAAAGTATTAGATGAAACCAATAATTTCCAAGAACCTAACCCCCCAGCCCCCTTCCCTATCAGGGAAGGGGTGTTTCAAAGCCTCTCCCCGCGTCGGGGAGAGGTTTGGAGAGGGGTTTATTTATACATTAAAAACTTTTCAAACATCCTCTTAGCGCCTCTGCGCGAAACAAAAATATATTTCACTTACCTGATATCTGCATTCATACCCACCAAATCCCCAAATCCCTAATTAACCTTGATAGGGGTTATCGAGTCTATCCACAGAAACATTAACCGACAATGGTAAACGACCGGGATTTAACCGGGGTTCAGCCGCATAACCTACAGGTACTAAAACAGCAATAGCGATATCAGGATCATTCTCAGCCCCAATGATAGCTTTTACCTGTTCCTCAATCCAACCATTCATAAAGCAGGTGGATAAACCCAAACTTTCCGCTGCTAACACTAAATTTGTAGCAGCTATCATGGCATCTTTAATGGCGTATTCCCGGCGCTTGTCTCCTAACTTTTCTTGAAATTGGGGAATTGCATTTCTAAAATAATTCACAGTTCCCTCATTCCAAGCCCCAGTGGCTGCACCTTGCTCTAAAATGGGTGTGATATCTTTTTCTCCCGCAGCAGCGTCAGCAGCAAAAACAAAGGTAACAGGCGCTTGGATAATTTGCTTTTGATTCCAAGAAGCAGCACATAACGCTGCTTTTTGAGCTTCGTCTTCAACTAAAACGATTCTCCACGATTGGACGTTAAAACTACTGGGTGCAGCTACGGTTAATTCTACCAGTTGCTTGAGCAATTCTGGGGAGATGGGGTCTGGTTTGAAGGTTTTGATGGAACGACGTTGTACTATGGCGCTGGGTACGTCTAATGCCGGGATTTGGGTGTTTGCAGTCACGCTATTCTCCTCTGTTTTATCCTATCCGCTTAGGGTAACGCTTTTTTGTACGCAGTTCGTTGGTTATTGATTAATTTTTTTTCTCACGCAGAGGCGCGGAGGCACGGAGGAGGTAAATACGGAGTTTTAATCCTTTATAGGCAGATTTATTACAGAAATTCCCAGTGTTTTTAACTATGATTTTGCAGCAATATACTTGTCTAAGGTAGCAGATAATGTAGTTTTAGGAACAGCACCAACAACTGTTTTGACTTGTCGTCCCCCTTTAAACACCATCAATGTAGGAATACTGCGAATCCCGTAATGACTAGCAACGGTGGGATTTTGATCGGTATTTAGTTTTACTACTTTTATCTGTCCTTCGTATTCCGCAGCCACTTCTTCAACTACAGGAGTTAGCATTTTACAAGGACCACACCAAGGGGCCCAAAAATCAACTAAAACCGGAGTTGTACTTTCTAATACTTCTTGCTTAAATGTGGCTTCGGTGACATTGGTAATTGATGACATAAATTGTCTGCCTAGATTTAAAGTCAATAATTCAATAATATCTAATCAATAGGCGTGAAAATATGTTGATAAGTTTAATTTTGCTAAGTTTCTTGAATTGTTAATTTTGTCCTGCGGTATCAGAATTTTGATCAGCACCACAATGATGACAATAAGGTAATTCTTTATAAGTCAAATTATGACAGTTATGGCATTCAACATATTGATAATAACCGCAGTGGGGACAGTGGCTATCTTGAGGACGAATTTTCTTGGCACATCGAATACAGCGTGATTTTTGGATTCTATTAACTGCTTGAACTTTAGGATTAAATACAACGGTTTGGAAGAATTTAATCATGCCAAAACCAACTAAGGGAATTAGCAAAATATAAGCGTAACTAATTAGGAAGATTAACCCACCAAAGAGGGAACTAATGATATTAAAGAAGAATTGAAATATGATACCAATTTGCAGAAATTGAAATATTTTCAGAATTAACGGAATTAAAAATATAACTAGCAAATGCCAACTAATTAATGCTATTAATCCATAGCCTTTGCGTTGGCTGAAGTTATTAACTAATAAGGCAATGAGAATTAGCGGTAATAAAAAGATAGTCTGAAATACTAACTGAATGCTGGGATACCAAAATGATGCGTCTTTATAACCTTTTTTAACTTGATTAAATTTAGTTTCATCTTTGAGAAAAGATAGGAAATTAATACTTTCAGATTTTGTTAGGAGTTGATTTTGCAGGTTAGCAATTTCCTGTTTTAAGGTGGAGATTTTCTCGCTATTTTGTGTTAATTCCTGTTTAGCTTTTTCTGCGCGAACCTGATTAATGGAATTACCTGAAGACTGACCAGCAATTTTTTCTAATAAGGTTGAATCATATTGTTGACGAATAGTAGCATTTGCTTGTTCAAAACGACTAATTTTATCTTGTGTCTGATTTATTGTCGTCAGAATTTTCTGATTTTGAGGATTATTCAGTTTATCTTTAGATTCACCGTAGTTCAAACAGATTTCGGAAACTTTACCTAAATGTCCAATTTCTACATTTTGATATGTTTGCCGAACTCTTTGCTCATTGTTACCATAAGGTAGTGAACTTCGCAGAAATTCATAATCTTTATTTTTGGTAGTTTGTGTTTTATAATTATCCCATTCTGAATAACATGGATAAGCTTGATTCGGGCTAAGATGCCATTCACTAATATTATTTAAACCCGTAAATACATTAATTAGAATAAAAATATCAACTAAAATAATGACAATCAAACTCACTTTATTGAGTGGTTCGTTATTGACGGTTCGAGAGTTATTAAAAAACCGATTTGAAAGCCGACGGATTCGAGTAAACATATAAACAGGATTCCGAATAGTTACAACTGAAATTAATTTACCATTTTCTGGTTACTTTGGTGTTTTTTTTATTAATTTTTATATACTTATTAAGTAGTTAGTTCTATCTTTGGTGAGTAAGTTAAATATTTTTTTCTCACGCAGAGACGCAGAGGCGCAAAGGAAGAGAGAAGGAGATAATGAAACCGACGGATTTAGATCACCGACTTCTTTGAATGATCTTCATTATTTACAAAAAATTTAATTCAGAAGTCGGGGATCTTTCGTACCTGGCTTAACTTATATTCATTATTTGCTCATGTTTTCAATTTCCTTCATTGACCGTTGATAGTCTTCTTCTTTGTCGTTTTTCTTATATATATTTGCGGCTGTTTGTAAATCTTCAATTGCACTTTCCTTGTTTCCTAATTTAGAATGAATAAGACCTCTACCATGGTAATAATTTGCACCGTTAGGATTAATCTTGATACCCTCATTAATATCATCCATTGCTTTCTTCGCATCTCCTAATTCATAATGGCACTTAGCGCGTCCAAGATAGGACTTAGCATGAGTTGGTTTTAGTTGCAATGCTTGATTATAATAACCAATGGCGGATTCATAATCTTTCTTTTCAAGACAGTCTTTACCAAGCCGTATATATTCATCCAAATTTTCTAAATAGCTGCGTAAACCGCCAGCGTAAAGCAATTCATCTATTCCCACCGAAGCTTTACCAGTATTTGAGTTAATCATATTAGTTGGTAAGAATCCCGCCAAAATCAGATTGTATTCAACCTGACTCACGCTGACTTCCTCTTGAATTAAAATACAAACTATAACTGTATTTTTTTCAATTTCTTCTTGACTAATTGACCATTTAATTTCATCAAAATTGCCATTCCGGGCTTTAACCTGAATACCAATTGATGAGTTAGAAGTTAAGGTAAAATCAACTTTTCCATCACCACCAACGCGCTTTGCATAGTCAACTTCTGTGACAAAATCAGCTAAACGGGATTTAACAACTTCCTCGCCTAACTTCCCCTTCATGTTGTTGATAAAGTAATTTTTGGGTTCGGTTGATGGATACTTTTTGACCATTTCCCAGCAAAAATCCCGTAATTGGTCTAACCTTTGACCAGAAATGACAGTTAATTCACTATGCTGGCCTTTTTCGTCACAATGGAGTAATTTAGCAGATTTAAGTCTTTGAATAAAATCAGTCTGTTGTGCCTTGAGTGGTGTTGTCCAGTCCATATTGG
>NZ_JAQMTJ010000045.1:0-15291 GCF_028330815.1 Dolichospermum lemmermannii CS-548 | reverse complement strand
TAATAGTAAATACATTTCAAAAAATTAATTTTTTGAGAAATTTTTGGTGTGGGCTTTAATTCTCAATAACCAATACTTATTGACAGAACTGTTACTGTTACGTACTTTTAGACTTTTTATTTACATCGAACTCAGGTAATATAGATGATATAGCAAAGGTATATTCCTTATACAGCAAGATATACAGCTACAATTTATATCATTAATAATCGAAAAATTAAAAAAATATAAATTGCATTTTTACCCGAAAAAAAATGATAGGTTGTATACAGAATTGAATTTCGCTCGGATCTGGAGTAGTCGGATTAGTCTTACTCCAGTTTTTTACCCTTAAATTCTTGATAAACAAGAGTTTTCAGGATAATTTGCAGAAAAGTTGAGTACAGTCGAATATCAAGAAAACCCAATAAAAAGATAGCTGAAATCCTTACAGGTATTGACTTGGAGATGAGTACAAAGAAATCCTGAACCCCTCACTATAAATACTCGTACCCCTCACTATAAATACTCGTACCCCTACCCGAAAAAATCTTTTTTAATTTTTGTATCGTTGCAATGCAAGGATTTAAGGATTTGAGTACAAACATAATAAATCCAATAAGTTCTATCCCCTGTCAATGAAGGGGGGCAAAAAAAAGGGCTGCTATAAATCATTTATCGCCAATCACTTAACGCTCCTTAACAAAACCAAGTTAGCAGTCAAAAGTGAGTGGAGGGATGAGATTAGCACCATGTTTAAAATTATTTAGACATTGGCAGTAGTAAAAGCATCTCCCACAGTGGCTCTCAAGTCCACCTCCAACAGCGAAATTCAATGACACTACCTGCTACAGATATTCTCACCTCCGACTTTGAGAATGCCATTATCGCCCCTGCTACATCTGCTGCTTGCGGTTGCGACAGCACCACAACTCCAGAAATGGATGAAAAACTCATAGAACGCATTTCTAAACACCCCTGCTATAGTGAAGAGGCTCATCATCACTATGCACGGATGCACGTTGCCGTTGCTCCAGCTTGCAATATTCAATGTAACTATTGTAACCGCAAGTATGATTGCGCTAACGAAAGTCGTCCTGGAGTAGTGAGTGAATTACTCACACCGGAAGAAGCTGCCCATAAAGTGTTAGTAATTGCCGGAAAAATTCCTCAAATGACTGTGTTGGGAGTTGCTGGTCCTGGTGATCCTTTGGCTAATCCAGAAAAAACTTTTCGGACTTTTGAATTAATTGCCGATAAAGCACCAGATATTAAATTGTGCTTATCTACTAACGGTTTGATGCTGACAGAACATATTGATCGCATCAAGCAATTAAATATAGATCACGTTACTATCACCCTTAATACCATTGACCCCGAAATAGGTGCAGAAATCTATTCTTGGGTTCACTATAAACGCAAACGTTACAGAGGGATTGAAGGGGCAAAAATTCTTCTAGAAAAACAATTGGAAGGATTGCAAGCTCTCAAAGAAGCTGATATCTTATGCAAAGTTAATTCCGTAATGATTCCAGGAATTAATGATCAACATTTGGTAGAAGTTAATAAGGCAATTCGTGAAAGAGGCGCATTCTTACACAACATTATGCCGCTCATTTCTGCACCGGAACATGGTACTCATTTCGGTTTAACTGGTCAACGTGGACCAACAGGAAAAGAACTGAAAGAAGTCCAAGACAATTGCTCTGGTAACATGAAAATGATGCGTCACTGTCGCCAGTGTCGAGCCGATGCGGTAGGATTATTAGGAGAAGACCGTAGCCAAGAATTTACTAAAGATAAGTTCATGGAAATGGCTCCAGAATATAACTTTGAAACTCGTCAAGAAGTTCACGAAGGGATTGAGAAATTTAGAGAAGAAATTAAGGCTGCAAAAGATAAAGCATCAACTGGCAAAAAATCTGCTAATAGTCCTAAAATCTTGATTGCAGTAGCAACAAAAGGTGGTGGATTAGTTAACCAACATTTCGGACACGCGAAGGAATTTCAAGTTTATGAAGTTGATGGTAATGAAGTTCGTTTTGTTAGTCACCGCAAGATTGATCAATATTGTCAAGGTGGTTACAGCGAAGCAGCTACCGCAGACAATATAATGAAATCAATTGCAGATTGTAAAGCAGTCTTGGTATCGAAAATAGGCAATTGTCCCAAGGAAAAACTAGAAGCAGCAGGAATAAAAACTGTTGAAGCCTATGACGTAATTGAAAAGGTTGCTTTAGAATTTTACGAGCAATATGTTAAGGCTAATGGGTAATAGGTAATGGGTAATGGGTAATGGGTAATAGGAATGGGTAATATGTTCCAATCACCAATCACCAATTACCAATCACCTATTACCTCTTCACCAATTCCCACAAAGGTAAATAATCATGGCTTACGAAATTACTAGCCAGTGTATTTCCTGCAAGTTGTGTTTATCTGTTTGTCCTACCGGTGCAATTCAAGAAGTTGACGGTAATTACTGGATTGACTCGGAACTTTGCACAAATTGCGCTGGTAGTATTCACACCGTACCTCAATGTAAAGCCAGTTGTCCTACTGTTGATGGTTGCGTTAAACAACCTAGTGATTATTGGGAAAGTTGGTTTGCTACTTACAACCGTGTGAGAGCAAAGTTAACCAATAAGCAAGACTATTGGGAGAATTGGTATAAATCTTATTCCCAAAAGATTGCCCAACAATTGCAAAAGCATCAAGGACCAATAGTTATATAGGTGACAGGTAACAGTTAAGAGGAAATAGGAAATAGAGAATATTTATATTTATCTTCCTTCTGAATTTCTGACTCCTATAAGGGCGAAGCATTGGGAAAATAGTCTTGGACAAAACCGATAATTTATCGCCCCTGTAAGGGCGAAGCATTCAGAAAATAGTCTTGGACAAAACCGATAATTTATCGCCCGAATGCTTCGCCCCTACTTTATACTTTTATATGGAAAATCATGCAAAATAATTGTATCTATCTTGATAATAATGCCACCACTAAAATAGATCCTCAAGTTGTTGAGGCAATGATGCCTTATTTGACGGACTATTATGCTAATCCTTCTAGTATGCACACTTTTGGTGGACAACTTGGGAAAGCTGTAAAAATAGCTAGAGAACAAGTTGCTGCTTTACTGGGAGCAGACGAATCAGAAATTGTTTTTACCAGTTGCGGAACTGAGGGCGATAATGCTGCTATTCATGCTGCTTTATTAGCTCAACCTGAAAAACGTCATATCATCACTTCCCAAGTAGAACATCCGGCAGTTTTAAATGTCTGCAAACAATTAGAATCTAAAGGTTATCAAGTTACCTATTTGTCGGTAGATTCTCATGGACAAATGGATTTGAGTGAGTTAGAAGCTGCTCTAACTGGTAATACTGCTTTGGTAACAATGATGTATGCCAATAATGAAACCGGCACGATATTTCCAATTGAAGAAATTGGTGCTATGGTTAAGGAATACGGCGCTCTCTTCCACGTTGATGCAGTGCAAGCGGTAGGCAAAATACCCTTGAATATGAAGACCAGCACCATAGATATGTTAACTATATCTGGTCACAAAATTCATGCTCCTAAAGGTATTGGTGCTTTGTATGTGAGACGTGGGGTTCGTTTCCGTCCTCTCTTAGTCGGTGGACATCAAGAACGAGGACGCAGAGGCGGTACAGAGAACGTTCCGGGAATTATTGCTCTTGGCAAAGCTGCGGAATTAGAACTGTTACATTTAGAAGAAGTATCTCAGAGATTAACAAAGTTGCGCGATTATTTGGAAAAATCTCTTCTAGCTAAAATTCCTAATTGTGAAGTAAATGGTGATATCAAACATAGATTACCAAATACTACAAATATCGGTTTCAAATATATTGAAGGTGAAGCAATTTTGCTCTCTTTAAATAAGTACGGTATTTGTGCTTCTTCTGGTTCTGCTTGTACTTCTGGTTCTCTTGAACCTTCTCATGTTTTACGAGCTATGGGTTTGCCTTATACTACTTTACATGGTTCGATTCGCTTCAGTCTTAGTCGCTACACTACAGAAGCAGAAATTGAGCAAGTAATTGCAGTAATGCCAGAAATTGTTGACCGTCTTCGGGCTTTATCTCCCTTCAAAAATGATAATGCTGATTGGTTACAACAACAGTCAGTCCTAGGGGCGAAGCATTCGGATGATCAATTATCGGTTTCTCCCAAAGACTTTTCTCCGAATGCTTCGCCCGTACATTAGTCATTAGTCAGTTGTCAGTAGTAAGTAAAAACTGACTGCTGACTAATCAAAAATTACGAATCACCGATCTAAAATCCAAAATCTAAAATTAACTATGTGGGACTACACTGATAAAGTATTAGAGTTATTTTACGATCCCAAAAACCAGGGTGCTATTGAAGAAACTGGCGAAGCTGGTGTGAAACTGGCAACTGGTGAAGTGGGAAGTATTGCTTGTGGTGATGCTTTAAGATTACATTTGAAAGTTGAAGAAGCAACAGATAAAATTCTCGATGCTCGGTTTCAAACTTTCGGTTGTACCAGTGCGATCGCTTCTTCGAGCGCTTTAACTGAAATGGTTAAAGGTCTGACTTTAGATGAAGCTTTGGGTGTGACAAATAAGGAAATCGCTGATTATTTAGGTGGTTTACCTCAAGAGAAAATGCACTGTTCTGTTATGGGTCAAGAGGCTTTAGAAGCTGCGATTTATAATTATCGTGGCATTCCTCTAGAGGCACATGACGATGAAGAAGGTGTCCTCATCTGTAGCTGTTTCGGAATAACTGATGCTAAGATCAAGAAAGCAGTTGCACAAAACAATCTCTTCAGTGCAGAGCAAGTAACAAATTATGTAAAAGCTGGTGGCGGATGCGGTTCTTGTTTAACGAAGATTGATGATATAATAAGAGAAGTAAAGCAGGAAGCCGCCAACAAAAATCTCCACAGCTACATGGCGAAAGCTAAAACAGAAATTTCCAGTTCAGAGCAACAAAGACCATTAACTACAGTTCAAAAAATTGCTCTGATTCAAAAAGTATTAGATGAAGAAGTCCGACCTGTTTTAATCGCCGACGGGGGAGATGTAGAACTTTATGATGTTGAAGGCGATAAGATTAAAGTCATTCTTAAAGGTGCTTGCGGTTCATGTTCTAGCAGCACAGCCACTTTAAAGATTGCGATTGAAGCGAGATTACGCGATCGCATCAGTAAAGAAATTATTGTCGAAGCAGTTTAGTAAACAACAGCTAATAGTAAGGGTTTACACCGTAAACCCCTACAACGGAAAAAGAAAAAATCCTTACAACCCAATAAATACTATGAACACCACTAGATTTTCTGTAGAGCGATCGCCTCCATAGATAGCGACGTTCTACAAACGCTCACCGCCGTAGAACTTGGCCGTGAGAACCAACAGACAAAACCACCAATCAACTAATTCTAGGAAACACGAACAATGACTGAAGAAAAAATTAGACAGATAGCTTTCTACGGCAAGGGCGGTATCGGTAAATCTACCACTTCTCAAAATACTTTAGCCGCTATGGCTGAAATGGGTCAACGCATCATGATCGTAGGTTGCGACCCTAAAGCTGACTCTACCCGTTTTAATAATATGGACATCTTCCACACCCAATTTCAGCCAATTCTTTAGGTGTGAGGATTGACGTTTACCTGTACCTTGCTTCTTTGCAGATAGCGTCTTGTATCCCTTGTGGGACTGAAGGAAAGAGGTATTTTAGATAGATGCACCGATGGAAGAAATAACTCACATGGCACGCTACGCAATTCATCCCACGCTCCTAAGAGTGAGACGTGGGGCTTCTTGCTGTTAAGCTAAAAAATTGTTATATTGTCAATACCTTGTTCAAATTGGAAAAAGCCTTGATTTGTAGGTTGGGTTGTGGAACGTGAACGTATCCCTGCGGGACACTGCGTGAACGCGGAGCAATGAGCATGAAACCCAACAAAGCAGGAAATGGACAAGGTATTGATTGTAAGTAAGTGAACGTTCGCAAAGCAATAAAACGGAACGCACTATTGTTTAATAGCGTAGCCATATCAATATCTACAGGATTTAAGGATTGACAGAATTTTATGGCATTTAGCAATTATAAAAGTATTAGTTCAGTTATTAAAAAGTTTCAAATCAAGTATGTGCAATCTAATTTTATGTTGGAAGTAGAATTTCCGGCTAAGGAATCTTTTCAGGAGGAATTAGATTTGCTATTTACAGATGGAGTTATTGATAATTCCGAAGATGCTATTTGTGAAAATCTCATTTATCCAGTATTGAAAGAAGTATGGAAACCTTATCGAAGTAAATTAACTCTTTGGAGTCATGAAGCATTAGCTTATGATGAGGATTTATCAGGTATTCCTGATTATACTGTGACACAGCGAAACTCTTTAAGTACAATTGTTTTTGATAAACCTTATTTTTTGATGGTTGAAGCTAAACAAGACAAATTTGAAGAAGGTTGGAGTCAGTGTTTAGCTGAAATGATCGCAGTTCAGAGAATTAATGATGATTTTGTTAGTGATGTTTTTGGAATTGTTTCTAACGGGAAAATATGGCAATTTGGAAAGTTGGTTGGTGATGTATTTACTCGAAATAAAAATCTGTATATGATTCAAGATTTAGATAAATTATTTGCTGCGGTGAATTATATTTTCCAACAATGTGAATTAAAAATCCAAAAACATTAAAATAATTTCTCGTTCCGATCTCTCGTTCCCATACTCTGTATGGGAATGAATTCTAGAAGGCTCTGCCTTCAAAAACAGTGGAGTCTGGAGTCAGAGCCTCTGTGATAGCATTCCCAGTCGGAGACTGGGAACAAGATAATTACGAATAGGAACTATTTTGAACCTTTAAGATGTGCAGTTTCAGAGTTTTTCAACTGGGATACTGCGGTTGTTAAGTTATTCGCAGCTTTGGTTATATTATACGAATTACCCCGGATTTCTCACCAAAGCGAGGCGCGACCTAGGAATCGCATTGTTTATGAGAAATGTTAGCGACTTTCATCGCCACCTGAAGAAAACCACAGCTATCAAGTATTCATCATGACTTCTAAAGAAAAATTTGAACGACAAAAACCGCAAGTTCACGTTGGCACTATCGGTCACGTAGATCAGGCGATGATATCACAATGGTTATTACCCTGATTCATCCTGTCGCTATGGAAAAAGGATTGCGTTTTGCCATTCGTGAAGGTGGTCGTACCGTAGGTGCGGGAGTTGTCACTGAAATCTTAGCTTAATAGGCAGGTTGATAAACGCGTAGGCTGGGGTGAACCTGCTCCCCCACCCAGCTAGTACCGTGCGGCGTAAGTGAATGAACCATTTTCAAGCCTTGTAATCAATCAAATTTTCGGAGCTTTTAATGGTCATGTTATTTACGCCAAGCTGTACTAGAGCGATCGCATAATTTCCTCAATAATGGGAAGGTTAAAGTTTAAATTCACTAAATTTAACTATCAAGGTTGATATCTGTAGCCTTGGTTTCTGCCATTAGCCAATTTAGGTAATCCTGATTTCCTTGTTCAATTGGTAAAGCCACCACACAAGGTACTTCATAAGAGTGTACTGATTTTACTTTAGCTGTTAGTTCTGCAAATAAATCACGGCGGGATTTCATAATTAAAATAGCTTCTTTTTCTACTTGTAATTCACCGTTCCACCAATAAATGCTTTCCATACCATCAATTATGTTCGCACAGGCAGCAAGATGGGCTTCTACCACAGTTTTACCTACATAAAGAGCTTCAGCACGGTCTTTACAAGTGACGTAAACAAAAAGAAATTCCATATTTTGACTTTATTATATTTGTTTGGGGTAGTAACTGATAATTTTATTGGGGGAAATATTGGTAGGGGCAATGTCTACGAAGAGGGAAGCGATTCCTACGGAGTGCTTTGCGATCGCTCGGTGGAGATGATTCAACTTACGCCCCGGAACGGGAGCGACTCCGCACGGCTCAGAGTTTTTGTGTACCCAAGTCTGATATTGCGGCTCAAGGTTATGATCTAAGTTTGAATCGTTACAAGGAAGTTGTGCATGAGCAGGTTGATCATCTTGCACCTCAAGAGATTCTGGCTAATTTGGCGAAGTTAGAGGTGGAAATTCAGCAGGGGATGGAGAAATTGGAGGCATTGCTAAAATAGTTAATAAAAGCCGTTTATGGGAGAAAAAGCAACGCAGATATAGCAAGATTCTGAAGGGTACGTAGATGAACACAGATAAAATTTTTCTTTTGCCAGCAAAGTGCTATCATTTGAGTAATAATCCGGTAGTAGACTAGCACTAGCAAAGGAGGCAGTATGGCAACAATTACCATTCGTAATATATCCGATGAGTTGCTTGATCGCATTAAACGCTTGGCGGCACAAAAGGGGGTTTCGATGGAGCAAGAAGTCCGTGATTTGTTGCAAAAACGTTATGGGCAAAGGGATGAAGTGCTTGCTCGTATTCGTCAACGGGCGGAGGTATTACCGATGGAAGCAGAAATTCGGGTGCAGTCTTGGAAATCAGAAGGACGACCTTGATGGTAATTGATACGATGGTTTTTGCTTATGCCCTCTTGCACGTAGAGAACAAGTATGAACAAGCGCTCGCTGCTTTGGAAAGTGTAGATCAGATTGTGGTGCCTGATTCGTTGTTTGCCGAGTTGGGTAATGTGATTTGGCAATGGATACAATTTCGACAATTACCTTTACAAATAGGTTTGGATGCGTTGCAAGATGCTGAGGCATTGGTTGATGTGATGATTTCTAGTTCTCAAATTCGGGATGTTGCTCTTAAACTGGCAGTCGAGGCAAATCATTCATTCTACGATACTTTATTCGTGGCAGCAGCAATTCATTCTGATACTCAGGTGCTTACTTATGATCGGAAACTGGGGGCTAAGTTCGGTGACTACGTTATCTTACTAGAATAGGGATGAAAAAATTGGAGGGAATGATGAAATAATTGTATTTGTTAAGATTAAATTAACTGTGGCTAACGATAAAATATGATGAAACCTATTAAGGAAATTCGGGAAGTTTTATCACTACAAAAGCAATCTCTCTGTGAAATTTATCAAATTACAGAAATTGGGATCTTTGGTTCTTATGCTAGGGGAGAGGAGACGGACGCAAGTGATATAGATATTTTGGTTGATTGTCAGTAACTCAGCCCTAAAGGGACTGAGCTTGTAAGAAATTACAAGCTGTACTGACCAGTCTAAGTCTTAACTGACTACGTTTTTTGAGTCATGACACCCTGGAATGCGAAGCCAGTTCCCTGCTCTGTCATTTGCAATTAAACAGTTTTAAAGTCACTGAAACAGTGTTGCAAATCTAAAAAGCTCTTAAAACATTGACGAGGCTAACATTACCCGCAAGGAGGGACTTTATGTCCAAAGTATTTGTAATTAACACCGACAAACAACCATTAAATCCAATTCATTCAGCCCAAGCTAGACAACTATTAAGAAATGGTAAAGCAGCAGTTTTTAGACGTTTTCCTTTCACAATTATCTTAAAAGAATCTCGCCCAGATTTTTCGGTATCACCTCTAAGGTTAAAGATTGATCCAGGGGCAAAGCATACAGGAATAGCGTTAATCAACGATACTACTGGTGAGGTTGTATTCGCTGCTGAATTAAAACATAGAGGTTTTGCAATTCGAGATGCTTTAACTTCTAGAAGACAATTAAGACGTTTTAGACGTACTAGAAAAACTCGTTACAGACAACCAAGATTTTTGAATAGAACACGCTGTTTAGGCTGGTTAACACCGAGCTTGCAGAGTCGGATTGAGAATATCAAAACTTGGATTAAGAAGTTGCGCCAATTTGCGCCAATTGGGGCGATTAGTCAAGAATTGGTACGGTTTGATATGCAGTTAATGGCTAATCCTGATATTCAAGGCAAGGAATACCAGCAAGGAACATTAACTGGTTACGAAACCAGAGAATACTTACTAGAAAAGTGGAATAGACAATGTGCCTACTGTGGAGTGAAAGACGTTCCTTTTCAAGTTGAACACATTCACCCAAGAGCCAAGGGTGGTAATAATTCAATAACAAATCTCGCTTTAAGTTGCGAGAAATGTAACACCAAAAAAGGAACGAAAGATATCAAAGATTTCCTCAAAAAAGATCCATCAAAATTGGAAAAAATCTTGAAACAAGCAAAAAATGTCAAAACTGGTAAAAAAGTTGGTGAATATATTGGAAGAATAGCAACCCGTGCTACTGGAAGTTTCAATATTTCAACTAGAAATGGACTACTCCAAGGAATTAGTTATAAAACCTGTAAAACTATCCACAAAAAAGATGGTTATAGCTACTCAAATTAAAAGATTCAATGCGGTTAAAACTGCTCGTGCCGCTTCCCTCTCAGCACTGAAGTGTCTGAGTTTCTCACTTACCGCGAGGTCTTATGAAACAGCACCTACTTTTATAATGTTGGTGGAATTTAGAGATTATTTAAGTCAGTTGTTTGGCTTGAAGGTGGATGTTGTTACTAAGAACGGGCTTAAACCCCGGATTCGTGAGCGTGTTTTAGCTGAGGCTATTTCTATATAATTTATATTACCGAAGAGCAAAAAATTATGCAAATTACTTTAGACATACCTGATGAAATGGCGCGAAATTTAGAATCTCGCAAGGAAGATTTACCCCAAATTTTGGCTTTAGGATTGCGAGAAATTAGTGCTAATCCGGCGACAGGTTTTTCTGGACTAACTGAAGTTTTAGAGTTTTTGGCAAAGTTACCATCTCCTCAAGAAATTTTAACTCTCCGTCTTTCTCCTATAGTTCAGGCTGAAATTGAATCTCTTTTAGACAAAAATCGTAGTCAAGGTTTAGATGAAAGCGATAGCGAGGCGCTGCTGCAAGCAGATCGCTGTCTGTGGCAATATTATGAGTTTATTGAGCATTTGGTACGTCTTGCTAAGTCTCAAGCTTTACTCAGGTTACAACAAAGTGCATGAGTATCTCCCTGTGCGTAAGATAATTGCTCAATTGGAATCACATAAAAATGAATGAATTAGATAATATGCTGATATATAAATATTTACGGGTTGATGTGGCGGTTGTATGGGTTACGGTTCAGCTTTCTTTACCATCATTAAAAGCAGTTGTGATAAAGGAATTAGAGGAGATGCTAGGATGAGCGGATGGGAAATTGTTACATTGGAAGACGTAACTGTTGATGGTTCACAAGGTCTCAAGCGTGGTCCTTTTGGTGGAGCTATTAAGAAAGACTCGTTCGTTCCAGATGGATATAAAATTTATGAGCAAAAACACGCTATTTATGGCAACTTTGACAGTGGAGATTACTTCATTAGTGAGGCTCGATATAAAGAACTAAAGAGTTTTGCTGTAGAATCAGGAGATTTGATTGTAAGCTGTTCAGGAACTTTAGGTCGTGTGGCAGTTGTTCCACCAAATGTAAAACCCGGAATAATAAATCAGGCTTTGTTGAGAATTCGCCCAAAATCAAACCTTGTATCTTCCCGATTTCTCAAAATGTTACTTGAGACTCCCGATCTTCAGTCTCGGTTGTTTGGAAGTGCAGGGGGTTCTGCTATAAAAAATGTCAAACCACTTTCTGAAATACGGCAAGTAAAGTTTCATTTACCACCACTAGAAGAACAAAAACGGATTGCAGAGATACTAGATCAAGCGGAAGAACTGAGGACTAAACGACGGAAAGCGATCGCACAATTCGACACCCTCCCCCAAGCCATCTTCATAGAAATGTTCGGGAATAATGCTCCTCTTGAAAGTGGATGGGATACTGTTAGCTTTGGTAATTTAATGGAAGTTTTAACTGACTATCATGCAAATGGTAGCTATGAAATTTTACGAGACAATGTTGTATTAAAGAATCAAATTGATCATGCTTTGATGATTAGAACAACAGATTTAGAGAATAACAACTTTCAAAATAACTGTATTTATATTGATGAAAAAGCATATAATTTTTTGAGCAAATCAAAAGTTTATGGCGGAGAAATTCTTATCAATAAGATAGGTAGTGCCGGCAAAGTATATCTTATGCCTTATTTAAAAAGACCAGTATCATTAGGCATGAATGCGTTTTTGATTCGTTTAAATAATAAAGTAAATACCTCATTTATTTATTATTTTTTAACTTTTTCGTATGGTAAAGAAGCAATTAATAAAAATGTAAAGGGTGCTGTCACAAAAACAATTACAAAAGAAGCAATAAGAGGAATTACAATTCCTGTCCCACCTCTTTATCTTCAAGAAGAATTTTCCCACCGCGTTGAAGCTGTAGAAAAACTCAAAGCAGTACACCGCGCTTCATTATCAGAACTCGATGCCCTTTTTGCTTCCCTCCAACATCGAGCCTTTAGAGGAGAATTGTAACATGAGCGCCATGCTAACAGAATTTACCCTCGCCAACTTTAAAAGTTATCGTACCAGCCACTTACCCCTGGGATCTTTAACCGTGCTAATAGGTGCAAACGCCGCAGGTAAAAGTAACGCCCTGGAAGGTTTGCGGTTTTTGTCATGGCTGGCACAAGGACAAAAACTCGACCGTATTCAATATGCAGTGAATAGCGCCGAGCGAGTTGTACGTGGTCGAGTCAATGACTTATGCCATCGGGGAGAATCAAATTTTACCATCGGTTGCCGTTTAGACTCAACAGAATGGAACGAACTCAATATAACCCTGAATGTCCGTGATGGAGAACTGCACATCAGTAATGAGCGAATTGCTGACTTAACAAATTCAGTCCCACTATATGAGTTAAATCAGCCTTCAGAAGGGATAAATACTGATGTTAGTGTGGCATATAACAACTTTACAAGAGGGCAGAACAAGCCACGAATAACTTGCAGTGATCAAATGGCTATCTTTGTGCAATTAGACAGCCCTGCCCGTTTTGATGCCAAATATGAAAATTCCCAAAAGATAATTCCTGAAACAGTCCGCGAATATCAACGAGTCTTACAGAATATCCTGTTTTTAGATCCCGTTCCCGCCAAAATGCGCGAGTACAGTTTTAAATCTGATAAGCGATTACAAGAAGATGGTACTAATCTATCCAGCGTTCTCTATCGCTTATGGGAGAACCAACCAGAAAATCAACAGACCATTCTCAACTTCATCCAGAGTTTACCAGAACAGGCTATAGATGGGCTAGATTTTCTTTTCGGTCCACGGGATGAAGTTATGGTGCGACTAGCGGAAACCTTTGGTAATAACCATCGCTATTGTGAAGCCGCATTGTTATCAGATGGCACATTGCGGGTATTAGCGATAGCGAAGCGCTCCGCAGGAATCGCAGCAGCTATGCTATCGGCTACCGAAGGAAGTTTAGTAGTTATCGAAGAAATTGATAACGGTGTTCATCCCAACCGCGCCCAGCATCTACTAGCCAGCATCCGAGATATTGCCGAAAAGCGTAAATTACGAGTATTACTTTCCACTCACAACCCAGCCTTAATGGATGCTTTACCAGATGCGGCTTTACGTGATGTTGTCTTTTGTTTCCGAGATCCAGAGGAAGGGAATCAAGGAAATAGTCGCCTGATTAGGCTTGGGGATATGTACGATTTCCCTAGTCTGATATCCCAGAGACCACTGGGACAACTGGTAACTGCTGGAGTAGTGGATAGGTTCGTTAAGTCACCCTACACACCTGAAGACAGAAAACAGCAAGCTCTGGCCTGGCTGTCTCGTTTACAGGAGTACAGCAATTTATCTATTTAATTTGATTAACTTAATCATAGTAAATCTAGTGAAGAATGTTTCCTTATGTGGAAAAATAGCATTACACTTAATTAAGTTGTACTTTTATTACTGACAGGGAGACAAACAAAGCTGAAAATAAAACAGTGTAAATAATGTGACGATTTATGGTAAAAAAATTGGAGAAACCCCAGAAATAAAACCATGCAAAACACAGCCAACATTGAACAAATAATCCTCAACAACCTACGCCAACTACCCCCAGAAAAACAACAAGAAGTTTTAGACTTTACGGAATTTCTGCAACAAAAACTCACAACAACAAAAACAAAAACATCTTCACCATCCCTCAAAGAAATTGCAGCCATGCCACTAACACAAAGACATCAGCACCTTGCCCAGTTCATTCCTCAAACCGCTACAGACTTCCTCACCAACCCAGAACTAACAGAATTTTCCGTATTAGACACTGAAGACTGGGAACTTGAACATGACTAACCCCAAACGTGGCGAAATTTGGTTAGTAGACCTCAACCCTACCAGAGGGCAAGAAATCCAGAAAACTCGCCCTGTAGTAGTTATCAGTGCCGATATTTTTAATCCTATCCCCATCAGAATCATTATTCCTATTACAAGCTGGCAAGAAAAATTTAAAGAGCGCCCTTTTATGGTGAAAATTGCAGCCAGTCCAGAAAATCAACTTGAGCGAGATTCAGCCGGAAATGTTTTGCAAGTTCGCAGCATTTCCACGGAAAGATTTGTCAAACAGTTGGGACAAGTTCTAGACGAAACCCTACAAGAATTGTTATCAGGTCTAGTTATTTGCATTGATTACGAACCCAGTCCATAATATATTATTATATACAAAAGCTTGATTAACTGAATGAGCCAGTTTACCTTCCTGGAAACCGAATTTCCGACAATTTACGAATCTGCTCACAAAGCCTTTAAAACAGATAAAAATACTCTAGATGAGACAATTAAACAACTACGGGCAGAATTAGCATCTGTAAAACAAGCAAATACTACCCAACCAGATACTCACGACTATTCTGAACAACAAACCCGCGATATCTTCATAGACCTGTTATTAAAAGAAGCAGGGTGGATACTGGTTTCGACTCCGCTCAACCAGCGAGAACGTTCCCTGAGCGAAGTCGAAGGGAACATCAAAGGGGGAACAATTTCCAGTGAATTTCCAGTGACAGGGATGCCCAATTCATCGGGTACAGGCTTCGTAGATTATGTTTTATGGGGAGATGATGGTAAACCCTTAGCAGTGGTAGAAGCCAAACGTACCCGCACCGACCCCCGTAGCGGTCAGCAACAGGCTAAACTCTATGCTGATTGTTGATAATTTAGAATGGAATGATGAAGGTAATATACCAGAAAAAATAGAAGCAGCAGGAGTAAATCAATGGCTGTTTAATAAAGATACTGTAGATAAAGTATTAGAGCATTTAACCCACATTCCGCACCCCAAACTGTCACAGATCAAAAAAGCCCTTAAAGTAGTACATAATAACTAAAGTCAATTCAAAAATTAAGATGCTTAATGAGAATAAGTAGTATTAAAAGGGACGTGGTGTGATAAAGTGAAACT
>NZ_JAQMTJ010000044.1:0-11004 GCF_028330815.1 Dolichospermum lemmermannii CS-548 | reverse complement strand
TGATTAACCTTGATTTTGCCTTTGGAACGAGGGGTCAGCCTATCGCCTTAACATCAGTCTTGTTGTTCTCGAAGAGCAAAAAGCTGTTAACTGGGTAGGAAGCCTATACTTACCCGCAAGGGAAGTGTAGGTAGTTCACTTTTCTATGCTTACAGATACTTAATCACGACCATTGATAGCAATGAGCAAGCGTAAGATAAAAACGAATAAGTTAATGTAGGTGAGATACATTGACAAAGCTGCTGGTAAATATTCATCATTGCGGTAGGTACGAGGCAAGATGTAGAAATCAACTACTGATGCTCCTGCGAAGAGAAATACACCTATACCAGAGATACCAATTTCTAACCAACTGGGTGTATAAACGCCAAACAAGGCAAAGACAAATTGGAGCAGACAAACCACCAATAAGGCAACAATGCCTAAACTAATGGTTTTTGTCAAAGCCATACCGTCTGCTTCCGAAAGGTTAGAACCGATTTTTCGGGCAACAATGAAGGTAATGCCACAACTTAAAGCAGCAATAGCAATACCTTGAATACCTACCCCTTGGGTTCTCAAAGCTACAAATACCAAGCCACTCAATGTGTATCCAGATAATAGACTGTAAATACCCAATAGAGGTAAAGCTAGGGCTTTGTTACCTTTGGATGCCACATTTTGGGCAACGAAGAACAAAATTAATTCGAGAATTACTGCCCCAATGAAGGTAGGAAAAAAGAGTCCGGGATTAGTGCGGATAACACCTAAACCACCATAAGTTCCGAATGCTGTCAGCACCAATCCAGCACCGACATAGGGGAGGGCGTTAGCGATAACATTGGGACCAACGATGCCATGAGTTCTGGCCTCACGGAAAGCTTCACGAAAGTTGCTGGAATTACTCATATCTAAAAACTGCCAAAAAAGATGGAAACTGAAGAAAATAACTTGCTAATTTCTATTGTTACAAATTTTTGGGTGGAGAAACCAGTCGGTAAATCTGTTAACCTAAAATTTTTGGCTGGGTAAAGGTTGACCAAATTCGATAATGGGAATTTCTTTAGGGTGATTGGGGGAACTGTTTTTGTTTTCTTCAGGTGTGGGAAACATGGCAGCAGGTAGGGGTGAATTGTTGATTGGTGACGGGTTTTGAGAATTTAGGGGTGGGACGGTGATTAAGGGTTGTTGGGAGTTGCTTGTGAGGTTTGTGGATGGTGGTAGGGTGGTAGTGGGTTTTGTTAACAGACTGTTAGCGGGAGAAAAGGTAAGATGAGGATTGAATACCCAGCGCGTGGGTTTTTGTCGAGAAAGAGGTTGAAGTTGTACTTGGTTGGGTTGGAATTTGGTTCCTGGTGCTAGATCAAGAACTATGCGGGTAATATTGGCGTTAAGTTGAGAAATACGAATTTTCTGAATTGCACCGGCATATTCTTTTTGGGTGAGGACTTTACCGAGTTTAGTATTAGGTAAATCGAGAACCAGACGTGGTGGTTGAATTAGGTAGAAATATTGGGGTGTTGCAGTTGCGGAGATATTAATTTCTAACTGCTGGGATTTGGGGTTAAATTCCCAATTATTAAGTTGTGCGATTGGTTGGGCAATACTGATATTGGGGGTAAGGGTGATTAAACCACATAAACTTACCCCGATAGATGGAAGAATTTTATTAGTTATTGTTTTCATAATTTGGTGGTGCTTCAATATAGTACCTGGTTGGCAAAAATTAAGAATTACGAATTATTTCTTGGGTATTAACTGCTGGTAAAAGGGCGGTGAGGTGTGAGGTAACTTGACTGTAACGACGGGTAATGAGTAATGAAGAACGACATTGGATGGCGAGTTGATCTGTGTATCTTCCCAGAGTTTGACGTTCTATTCCCCACAGACGGCTAGTACCAGCAATGGTTAAATCAACATTTTCTGAGGCAGTAATTACCGCTTGGATTGGTTCTGGGGATGTAACAGTTTTAATTTCAATGCGATCGCGGACACTTTTGGGTAACTGCTCAATCATGGTGTTGAGTTCATAACTTAATTCGTCTTGGACATGATTGCCTTTAAAGACTTGTAAAACTTGTAACATACAAGTATCCCGATTAATCAGCATTCTGAGGGCGATAATTAATGCTAAATCGTCATGAATGTTGGCAGAGTAGGGAACTAATAAACTTTCTAAACGTTCGCCACCTTTATCTACAAATACGGCGACATCTACTGGTGTAGTCCCCAGGATTTGTCCGACTCTTCCCCCTAACCGATTGTTACTAAAAGCTGGACGATGCCAACCGACGAGAACTAAATCGGGTTGTTCAATTTTGGCTATTTGTGCTGTTTCTCTAGCAACATTGCTAGATATGCGAACTATGGGATGGATACAGGAACGTGTTAGTGGTGGTTCTAGGGTGGCGATTAATTCTTCTAATTTTTGGCGACGCTCGGCAATCAGTCTGTCGGCTTCGGTGGGGGTACTTTCAAAGCCATAGTCTTCTTCGAGTTCAATAAAACTGAGGGGATAAACAATAGCAGGTTGTCGGTTGTTGACTGCGATCGCTGTTGCTAACTGTAACAAACCTTTTTGGGCATTGGGATTGGCAACTGGGACTAAAATCCGATATGGGATGAGGTAAGGTTCGCTGGGGGCTGGTACAGCTTCTGAGGGAATTTCTGCTTCTGGTTCAACTATATCTAATCTGATTAGGCGCTTAGGATAAGTCCATTCCAGTAATGGTGAAGTCATGAATGTTGTCACCAAAGCCATAATTACTAACATGGTGAAAAGTAAGGGGGTAATTACGCCTAACTCTAAACCAATGTTCAAGACAATTAACTCGGTTAAACCGCGAGTATTCATTAACCAACCCAGGGCTGATGCTTCGCGTTTGTCAATGCCACTAATTCGAGCAGCTATATAAGCACCAGTAAATTTACCACCAATTGCTACTAATAAAATCAAAGCAGACAATAGCCATAAATGAGGACTGTTAAGTAAACCAATTTGTGTTTTTAAACCACTGTAGGCAAAGAAGATTGGTAAGAGAAAGATGAGCACAAAATCTTCAGTTTTGATGGCTAACTCTCTGACTAATTCCTCATCTTTGGGCATGACTGCGCCTAATAAGAATGCCCCAAAAATTAGGTGAATGCCAATAAATTCAGTAATTAAGGCAGAGGACACAACTCCCATATAAATTACAGCGAGAACGAATTGACTCAAACGTCCAGCCCGACGATGATGTTTGCTTAACCGTTTGAGAAACCACCGTCCAACTGTGAACATGAAGCCAATATAAACAATGCTTTCAACAATGGTGAAAATAGCTTGTTGATCAATACTACCGTGACGAGCGACAGCGATCGCTACGGCTAAAATACACCAAGCTGTCACATCATCCACTGCCGCACAAGTTAAGGCTAATGTCCCTAACCGAGTTCCCTGTAAGTTATTTTCGGTAATAATTCTCGCCAATACAGGAAAGGCGGTAATTGACATGGCTGCCCCTAAAAACAAGGCAAAAGGGGCAAAATTTACATTGTTGCCAGAAACTAAAGGATAAAGGAGGAAAGATAATCCAAAAGCCGAAGCAAAGGGAACAATAATGCTGAGATTAGAAATGAGAATGGCAGTTTTTAAGTTACCACTCAGATATTTAGGATTTAATTCCAACCCAATCAGAAACATAAAAAATATTAGCCCTATTTGCGATAAAACATTCAAATAAGGCATTGTTTCTGGGGGAAACAGGCTATGTGCTAAACCGGGAGCAATTAAACCAAATAATGATGGACCAAGCATGATACCAGCGAAGATCTCACCAATTACCAATGGTTGTTTAATTGCTTTGAATCCCAGTCCCACAAGTCGGGAGAGTCCAATTACAATTAACACCTGAACTAGAACGAGAACAACTGTGTGCATATTTTCCTCATTAACGATTATCCGGGTTCACTATGATAATTATTTACAAGAGTGTAAATTGTCAACCTAATCTAATTAGATATATTTTCGGCTATTTTTATTAATTTAAGATGTTAATTATTGTTACTTCACTATCTTAATTTTCTCAAAAAATCAGTATTAATTTATTGTTAAACCGCGAATAAAATTGAGAATTAGCAAGCATAAAACCTAGAACAAGAGAATAAAGTGATCAGAACCTTTGATCAATAAATTATTTCCTCAAAAAAGGCAATAATAACCCAGAAATTGTCAAACAATACTATAACTAAAAGTTGGAAAAATGTCTCGGTTGTAATGTACAACACTTGCTGGTAAACCCCGTTTTTCTTCTTCTCTCTTCTTTCTGCTGACAAAGGGTGCAGAGCCTGCGCCCCTACCTCCTGACTCTAGGAAAGAATTAGCCAAAAAATTGTACATAAGGCGTTAAATTTTGTTAAGATTATATACGGCGTTAGCTTTGCCCCCTGTCCCCTACCTACGAGACGCTTCATGCTGCGATTAGAACATATCAGTAAAATTTATCCTACAGGCGAAGTTCTTAAAGATATCAACTGGGAAGTCAAACCAGGAGATCGGATTGGTTTAGTTGGTGTTAACGGTGCGGGAAAATCCACCCAATTGAAAATCATCTCTGGGGAGATTGAACCCACCGCTGGGGAAATTATTCGCCCTTCCAGCCTACATATAGCTTATCTTAACCAAGAATTTGAGGTTGACCCCACTCGTACAGTCAGAGAAGAATTTTGGACTGTATTTAAAGAAGCCAACGAAGTGCAGATGGCTTTAGCTCATATCCCTCATGAAATGGAAACTGCTAATCCAGAAGAGTTAGATGAACTAATTCATCAGTTAGATAGGTTACAGCGTCAATTTGAGGCTTTAGACGGATATAACTTAGACTCGCGGATTGGTAAGATCTTACCAGAGATGGGATTTCAACTAGAAGATGGCGATCGCCTAGTTAGTGCCTTCTCCGGTGGTTGGCAAATGCGAATGAGTTTAGGGAAAATTCTCCTGCAAAAACCCGACTTGTTACTACTGGACGAACCGACAAACCACTTAGATTTAGAAACCATTGAGTGGTTAGAAAATTACCTGCGCGGTTTAATTACCCCCATGGTGATAGTTTCCCATGACCGGGAATTTTTAGATCGTCTGTGTAACCAAATCGTGGAAACTGAACGGGGTGTTTC
Source organism: Dolichospermum lemmermannii CS-548 (assembly GCF_028330815.1). Lineage (NCBI taxonomy): Bacteria > Bacillati > Cyanobacteriota > Cyanophyceae > Nostocales > Aphanizomenonaceae > Dolichospermum > Dolichospermum lemmermannii. The sequence goes on along the minus strand of NZ_JAQMTJ010000044.1, from coordinate 5,871 downwards.
CAGTTCTTACCTGGGTAATTACTCATCCTACCTACAACAAAAAGCGGAAAATCAATACGCACAACTTAACGCTTACGAACGTCAGCAAAAAGAATTAGAAAAACAACAAGCATTTGTAGATAAATTCCGCGCCAGTGCTACCCGCAGTACCCAAGCGAAAAGTAGAGAAAAGCAACTAGATAAAATTGAACGCATCGAAGCTCCCACAGGCGGAGTAAGAACTCTGCATTTCCGTTTTCCTGATGCTAGTCGTAGCGGTAGAGAAGTGGTAGAAATTAAGGATTTGACTCATGTTTATGGGGATAAAATTCTGTTTTTGTCGGCAAATCTGCTAGTGGAAAGAGGAGACAGAATTGCGTTTCTCGGTCCCAATGGTGCGGGTAAATCCACACTATTAAAAATTATGATGGGTGTTGAACCACCCACAGAAGGGATTGTGAAATTAGGTGATCACAACGTTATTCCGGGTTACTTTGAGCAAAACCAAGCGGAAGCGTTGGATTTAAATAAAACCGTCATGGAAACAATTCATGATGAAGTTCCCAACTGGACAAACGAAGAAGTTCGTACACTGTTAGGAAGATTCTTATTTACTGGTGATACCGTATTTAAGAAAGTTGGGGCATTGAGTGGAGGTGAAAAAGCTCGGTTAGCATTGGCAAAAATGCTTTTACGTCCAGCGAATTTAATCATTTTGGATGAGCCTACCAACCACTTAGATATTCCTGCGAAAGAAATGATGGAAGAGGCTTTGCAAAACTATGATGGTACAGCCCTGGTAGTTTCCCACGACCGTTATTTTATCTCCCAAGTAGCTAACAAAATCGTCGAAATTCGTGATGGTGAATTCCGCGTTTATTTAGGAGATTATCACTACTATCTCGATAAGAAAGCCGAAGAGAAAGAACAAGCAGAATTAGCAGCAGCAGAAGCTGAAAAAGCTGCTAAAAAAGCCGCTAAAGCTGCTAAAGCTGGAGCAAAGCAGAAGTAGAATAATTGGGTATTGGGTATAAGCAATTATCTCCAAAACCCTAAGTCCTTGTATCCCTCTTTTCTGATCAACTGTAAAATATAGAAAGGGGGATTTCCTGGGTTAACTAGAGAAATGCTGCTAAAAATCAGAAAAATATCCTGTATTATTCAGTTGCTCCTCTGATATCCATATTCTTCAGTTTTTTTCTGACTGGGTATCAGCTTGTTTTTGTTGATCAAAAGTAAAAATAGTGATTACAGTTATGGATATCACACTAACAGAGAGTTGAACAATTAGACCTCTGGTGAAAATGAATGTAGAGACGTTCTATAGAACGTCTCTACAAGGGTTTCAAACCACGCACATTTAATTACCGGAGATGCCTATTGTATATTACTGTCAAATACAATTATGAATTAATGAAATTTAACTTAGGATTTATATCAGTCCGTTCTACATGGATAGCAGTTTTAGCTTTAGTTTACTACGAAACTGCACAATTTTCTCGAATTCTCGCTTCTACGCCCCAAAATGTTACACCAGTTTGGCCACCTGATGGTTTTGCTACTGCTGCTATATTACTTTTTGGGTATTGGATTTGGCCAGGAGTATTAATTGGGTCATTCTTAGCAAATATTTGGGCATTTATTAATCCAACCAATATCATTACGCAAATTTCTTCAATTTTACAGGTTTTAGGAATTGCTATTGGTACAACTTCTGGGATATTACTGGGTTGTTTCCTATTTCGCAAATTAGTTGCTACACCCTCTCCTCTAGAACGACTAAGCGACATGAGAAAATTTTTAGTATTCACAGGGATGATTGGACCAATTGTGAATGCGACTGCGGGAGTAACAGCATTAACATTAGGAGGAAAAATATCTATTATTGACTTTACCAATGTATGGGTAACTTGGTGGATATCTAACGTAGCTGGAATCTTTATTTTTACTCCAGCATTACTAACTTGGGGAGAGTTATTTAAGGAATATTTCTTAACGCACAAACAAGAATTTGCAATTAACCTAAAATCAAGAACTTTTTGGGGAATTATCGAAATCTTACTCTTATTAACAATTGTTATTATTATATGTGAAAATGCTTTTTTTAGTAACTACTTTATAGAATACATGATTATTCCTTGTTTAGTTTGGGCAGTTTTTCGGTTTGGGAAACTAGCTGCTACAAACTTAATTGTACTTGTAGCTGTAATGGCTATTTTAGGAACAGTTAGAGGACTAGGAGCATTTAATCGTTCTAACTTAAATGAATCTCTTTTATTACTACAATGCTTTATTGGGGTAATTGTCTTAACAACACTTATATTAAATGCTGTGATTAGTGAAAGAAAAACAGCAATATTAATCCTAAAAAATTCACAAATGGAATTATTTGATAAATCCCTAGAACTTCAGCAAATAGCAAAAATATTAGAGCAACAAAAAGAACAGCTTATTCAGCAAAATTTAGAATTAGAATTAGCAAAACAAAATTCTGTAGATGCTAACAATTACAAAAGTCAATTTCTCACCAATAATGGGGTTGAGGTATTAACCGCATTGAAACAACAGATATATGATGTTATTTTCATGGATATCCAAATGCCAGAATTAGATGGGATAGAAACAACAAAAGCAATTTATCAAGAATGGGGTAAAACTAATCGTCCTTATATTATTGCTATGACTGCCAATGCAATGCAGTCAAACAGAGATGAATGTTTATCTGTTGGTATGGATGATTTTATTCCTAAGCCTGTCAAATTAGAAGCAATTGTAGAATCAATTCAACTGGTGCAAAAAAGACTTTTTCAACACAGAATTTATCAGTCAGAATCAACAGATTAAAAGCTGCACGACTTCTAAAAAGTACCCAAAAAAAGAGAGTGGGAGGAGGCATTACCAAGCGCCTTTCTCTCCCACTCTATCATTTGCTGCTGAAGCGATTAGGAACTTTATTCATACAGACGAGAACCGTTAATTAGGGGGGTAATTTGCAGGTTAACGATAACGTCTATACTTGGCAGGTATTCCTAGGCAGCAAATACTAATTCTATTTATTTTTTAAGCAATCTTAACAAGAGCTTTTTGCTAATTGATTCAGTCTCTTAACGAATCCCTTGTTTTTGCTCGACTCATATAATTTAGCCTGGTTCGTTTCATGATGGTTGCCAATTTGGCATTTATTTTTAAATTTTTTATTTGTTCATTGCCAACAGTTTGTAATCTATATTTTCCGGGAATAATTAATAGGGGGTCACACCCATCATCCCTGATATAGCTTGATTTCACTGGTTTTAAGCCATTTTGTCTATGACCATAAAACCAATGTTAAAATATTTTGATTATGGAAAATCAAGGTTTTAAGGATGAGGGGTGAAACCCTTCATTTATTCACTAATGGTGTTGGAGTATATACTAGAGGCTATTAATTTAAATTGTTAAGCCGATTCCTCCAGCCGCAAAATCAATCACGGTTTGATTGGAAAATTCATGGCTTGCTATGGCTTGCAACATTGCCAAAGGTAAGGTGAGATGATTAGCACCGGCTTGGAGAGACGCGGCTGCTTCTGCTGGTGACTTGATACTAGCTGCTAAAATTTCCACATCACTGCCTTTGAGAATGCTGGCCATATCTCGTACCAAAGCAATACCGTCTCCTAACAAGCGTTCAGCCCGATTGACATAGGCTATGGCGATTTTTGCCCCCGCTTCCTTGGCTACTGCGGCTTGTGCGGGGCTGTAAATGCCGGTGACGGAACAGGTGATTTCTGAGGAAAGGGTGGCTACTACCTCAAATCCTAGGGGTGTGGCAGGAATTTTTAAGATGGTTTGAGAACCAATAATTTCAAAAGCTTTTCTCCCTTGGGCTATCATTTTCTCTTTGTCTGAAACGAGGAGTTGATAATATACCGGACCTGAAGTTAAGGAAACTAAGGTTTTGAGGGTGGTTTCTGGTGGGGTGTTGGCTTGTGCTAACAATGTGGGGTTGGTGGTGATACCTTTTACCCAACCCCAATGTTTAACAATTTCGGCTTCTGCGGCAATAGCTGAATCTAAATAAAGTGCCATAATAACCCTGATTAATTCTTTTCAGGATTACTTTACAGCAGTTTATCCAGAAGAATTAACAGAAATATCTTACCTAATTTTTCACGCTATCCTACGTACTCACCTCAATATAAAAAACATTTATGCCAATTTAGCCAAAAAGTGAGATACTGCAAAAAAATTATATATTCACCTCACATAACAACAAATGGAAAAACTACAATTATTTGGTATGCCTGCGGAGAAAGGGCGATGGCTACTGATACCTCTAAGTATCACTGTTTTACTGTGCTTGGGTACAGTTTATTCTTGGAGTATTTTTAGAAAACCTTTGGAAAAACTTCTTAGTGTGGGTGCAACTGATAGCCTATTACCATTTACGGTGCTGCTGGTTGTATTCGCAATTTTAATGCCAATCACTGGCTTTTATATCAATCGTTTTGATACTCGTCTGATTACAGGTGTTGGTGGGTTAATTACGGCAGTAGGTTATATCCTCTCTAGTTTGGGTGGCAATATTCCCACACTAACTATTACCTATGGTGTGATTGCTGGTATGGGTGTGGGTATCGCTTACGGTGTACCATTGGCTGTGGTGGCTAAGTGGTTTCCTGATAAAAAAGGTTTGGCTGTAGGCGCTACTGTGATTGGATTTGGTTTGTCACCTTTAATTACTGCACCTTTGGCCAAGTTTCTGATAGATGCTTTTGGAGTTCAGCAAACTTTTGTAATTTTAGGTATTGCTTTTGCAGTTATTATTACGGCTATTTCTACTGTCCTCATAACTCCTCCTCCAGGTTGGCAGCCAGAAGGATGGACTCCACCCGGATCTGTGCAAACAAATTCTCACACGACAACTTCAGGATCAATTCTTCAGACTTCCAGTTTTTATGGCTTGTGGTTGTGTTATACCATTGGTTCTTTTGCGGGACTGGCAGCTATTGGTATTTCTAGTCCTCTAGCACAGGAAATTATTAAATTAGATGCAGCCACAGCCGCAAATACAGTTTCTCTGTTTGCTATTTTTAATGGTGCGGGACGGTTGTTTTTTGGGTGGTTTACGGACAAATTTACGCCAAAGTTGGGAGCAATTGTTTCCTTTGTTTTAATTTTGATTGGTTCGATTATGATGCTGAGTGCGGGTAAGGGCAGTGTACTCACTTATATAGTCGCTTTTTCGCTATTTTACTTGGCTTTGGGGGGTTGGTTAGCGATCGCTCCTACTTCCACTTTAATCATGTTTCAATCCCAAGACTATGCCAAAAATTACGGTATTGTCTTCACTGCTTACGGTATGGGGGCTTTGGGTGGAACTTTATTAGCTGGCAAAATTAGAGACATTTTCGGCAGTTACACTAATTTCTTTTATCCAACTGCGGGATTAGCCATTGTGGGAATTATTGTGGCTGTATTCATGCTGAAACGCACTTCTGCCAATGCCGATTTAGTCAGATAATTTGTTCGTTTTCGACATCCCCTCTTAACTTATGCTTTCCCACATTAGTTAGAGGGTTGTCGGATTATTATGTGCATTTTCTAATTATTTTTAATTTTCTGCAAGAGTCAGATCCCCGACTTTTCTAAGAAGTCGGGGATCTTATCCCTATAGTGTGTTCAGTTACAGTTATTATCCCGTTAGTTAAGCAAGAATAGAGATTATTGAATTCAATTCCAACTCCTGAATTCTTTTTTGATAATTGATATGTAGGGGCTGCTGAATAAACCTAGAACTGAGATATATCAAGAGTTTGAAGGTAAAAAAGGTGAATCAGGTGCAAGGAATAAGGGTTGAAATCAGCAAAAACCTATCACTTGACCAGATTCAATACTATTCTTCTCTTCTTC
>NZ_JAQMTJ010000043.1:0-3623 GCF_028330815.1 Dolichospermum lemmermannii CS-548 | reverse complement strand
ACTGACAACTGTACGGGCGAAGCATTTGGAGAACTATTTTTGGCAATGACCGATAATTTATCTTCCAAATGCTAACAACTGTACGGGCGAAGCATTTGGAGAACTATTTTTGGCAATGACCGATAATTTATCTTCCAAATGCTTCGCCCCTACTAACAACTGACAACTGACAATTCGTACATAGTTGTAAGATAGGAAAGATCAAGTAAGCTCTAAACATAGTTGCAGTTAGACGGTGAAATGATGGAAGTTCAAGAAATCAAAAAATTCCCTAAGCCCAGGAAACCAGACAGCGAATCCCAAAATTTTCAGCACGTCAAGATCCTTGACTGCAACGAACCAGTATGCAGGGTAATTTGTGAATGTTGGCACTGCAAACAAGGGATATTATGTGAGGTAGATGTATCTTCTTCACAGTATTTAGAGGTGGAATGCCCAAGTTGTGGGAAAACTGCCGTGAGACTGATGGCAGAAAAGGTGATTTCCACTACACCTATCCCTTCACCCTGGCAAGGATGAGTGAATTTTAGATTTTGGATTTTGGATTTTGGATTTTGGATGATACTCGTAACGGACGAGATTTGAACTTTTACAAGATTACCAAAAACCCAGATATGTAGGGGTTTAGCACTGCTAAACCCCTATGTTTTACCATAAGCGATCGCCATCACCCAAAAAATGTTAAATTAATCATTCTGTCTTTAAATTAATGTCAATGACTCGCTTTATACATGATCAATTTGCTAAACAATATCTAACAGAATTATTAACGCCTTATGGAGAAGTAGAAACCAGCAAAGATATTACCGCAGAAGTCAGACAAATAGACGTATTATTTATTCCTTCACCCCAACCAACACAAAGTCTACAAACACTAGGAATACTGGGGAAAATGGTGACAAATTATGCCATATTTGAACCATTCCGTAATGCCGTCAGCAAAAGTGAAACTCGCAGTTGTATAGGTAAATTGTTTGACATTCATGCAGACCTAGAACGGCAAGCAAAACGTAATAATACGCGAATAAATGAAGCAGAATTAGCTCAATTATGGATTTTTACACCTACAGTATCATCAGAAATCCTAGAGATTTTTCATGGGACTCTGGATGAAACAAACTGGGGAAAAGGTATTTATTTCTTGCCAAAAGGATTTAAAACCGTAGTTGTGGCGATTCATCAACTACCGAGTACACCCGAAACACTGTTTTTGAGGGTTTTAGGCAAAGGGAAAGTCCAAAGACAAGCAGTAGAAGAATTAGAAGCACTAGCCAATAATAGTCCGTTCCTTTCGGATATCATACAATTAGTACATAACCTAATTGCTGTGTTATCGGCTCGTCAGCGTCAAGAACAAGATATTGATAAAGATGATCAGGAGTTAATTATGAAATTGTCTGAAATGTATCAACAACAATTAGAAGAACTGAAAAAACAAGGACTTCAAGAAGGACGACAAGAAGGACGACAAGAAGGACGACAAGAAGGTATAGAAAGAGAACGACGCGCTATGATTGAAAGTATATTGCAAGTACGTTTTGGTGCAGTTGATTCACAGTTAGCAACAATTATCAACCCTCTAATTGCAATGTCCAGAGAAGAATTCACGCCTTTGCTTCTACAATTGTCTCGTGAGGAATTATTAGCTAGATTTGAGTGAATCTTACAAAAAAAGGGAACAGGGAACAGGGAACAGGGAACAGGGAACAGGGAACAGGGAACAAGGATAAGATTCATTATTCAAAATTTTTGTCTGAAATCAGAGAACATAGACTTAGCAAGCTGAAAAATATTTATTTAATGAACCAAGAAAATAATCAAGAAAAAAGTAATTTTGTCGTGAAAAAGGGGTAATTGTTTTGCAACCCCTGGACTTTACCGCTTTAACCGCCGCTTGTAGCGAAATCCGCGCTAATTGGTTGCCTGCACGCATAGAACAGGTATATCAGCGCGATCGCTTTACCATTGCCATTGCCTTACGCACCTTAAATCAACGGGGTTGGCTGGATATTTCCTGGCATCCCCAAGCCGCCCATATTTGTATTAGTGAACCACCACCACGCGCCCCAGATACTTTTACTTTTAGTCAACAGTTAAAACACCAATTGGGTGGGTTGGCCTTAGTAGGAATTGAAGCGATTTCCCCTTGGGAACGGGTAATTGATTTACAATTTGCCCGTCGTCCTGAAGAAACAGCCCTGTATCACCTTTATGCGGAAGTGATGGGCAAATATAGTAATGTGATTTTAACTGATGCTAGTAATGAAATTATCACTGCTGCCCATCAAGTTAGTCACCAACAATCTAGTGTTCGTCCGATTCAAACTGGACAAAATTACGAAACACCACCGAAACTGACGGGAAAAGTCCCTAATTTAAGCGAATCTCTAGAACGTTGGCAAGAACGGGTAAGTTTAGTCCCAGGGGGGATTAAACGCCAGTTACTCAAAAGTTATAGTGGTTTAAGTTCGGCTTTGCTAGACACGATGCTGTTAGCGGCAAATATCATCCCAGATACGAATACTGATGAACTTACTCCCCAAGATTGGCAAAATTTATTTCAACGTTGGCAAGAATGGTTACAAGCTTTAGATTTAGGTAAATTCCAACCTGCTTGGACAGAAAATGGATATACGGTGATGGGTTGGGGTGGAGTTGCACCCACAAAGAATATCCAAGAATTGCTTTACCGTTATTATTCTGATCAACTGAATGAACAGTTATTTGGACAACTGCGTCATCAGTTAAGTCAGAAATTATTGAATATTTTGGGTAAATTACGCACCAAAGCGAAAACTTTTAGCGATCGCCTGCAACAATCAGATCAAGCTGAAGAATATCGTCAAAAAGCTGACTTATTAATGGCTAACCTGCACCATTGGCAACCAGGGATGCAGGAAATAATTCTACCAGATTTTGAAACCGAACAGCCAATTGCGATCGCTCTTTTGCCCGATAAAAACGCCGTCCAAAATGCCCAAAAGCTTTATAAACAGCACCAAAAACTCAAACGCGCCCGTGCGGCTGTTGAACCGCTACTATTTGCAGTTCAAGCAGAAATTGACTATCTCGAACAAGTAGAAGCCGCAATTTCGCAAATAGACAAATACCAAAATCCAGAAGATCTACAAGCCTTAGAAGAAATCCGTGATGAACTCATTGGGCAAAAATATCTAGAAAACTTAGAATATCGCAGCCGTAGCAGCAACGACACTCCCGGCACTAATTTTCATCGTTACCGCAGTCCGAGTGGCTTTGAAGTCCTCATTGGTCGTAATAACATCCAAAATGATCAACTAACATTCCGTGTCGCTGGAGACTATGATTTGTGGTTTCACGCCCAAGAAATTCCGGGGAGTCATGTTCTCCTGCGTCTAGAACCGGGTACAGTGGCGGAAGAAGCTGATTTACAATTTACAGCCAATCTAGCAGGTTATTTCAGTCGCGCCCGTCAAAGTGACCAAGTACCAGTAGTTTACACCCAACTCAAGCACGTCTACAAACCCAAAGGCGCGAAACCAGGACTTGTGGTTTATAAACAAGAAACGATTATTTGGGGGAAACCGCAATTGGTTATTGGTCATTAGTCATTGGTCATTGGTCATTGGTCATTGGTCATTAGT
>NZ_JAQMTJ010000042.1:0-9496 GCF_028330815.1 Dolichospermum lemmermannii CS-548 | reverse complement strand
TAAGTAAGTAGACGAAAATAAATCAAAGTAGATTAAGTAATGTAAGAAATCTGGAGATGATTTCGTAGTAAGGGCTTCAGCCCTCAAATGAGGAATAAATTCCTCACTACAAACTTTGAATTATTCAAGCCGTTCTACTTAAAACAAAATTTATTGTAGGTTGGGTTGAGAAACGTTCACGAAGTGTGGTAAAGCCATAACCCAACACCTTTTACTATCCTGCTGCTAATGTTGGGTTTCACTTCATTCAACCCAACCTACTAATCTAAGGTAATTTTAAATTTAACTCTTGTAAAGTATTAGCATCTGCTTTAATTGTAATTGTATTAGGTTCGACAGATTTGGTATTAACTTTTAACTGATAAGTTCCCTGTCGCAACTGTTCCAAATAGAAAACACCTGCATTATTCGTAATAGATATAACTGATGATTTGGAACTATTATCAATAGCTTCAACTTTAGCACCAGCAATAGGGTTTCCTTTGGAGTCTGTCAAAGTTCCAGCTAGAGTGTAGGCAGATTGCAAGGGAATAAAAATAGGTGTATAACTTCCCTCAACCACTTGCACAGCAAAGGTACTAATTGCAGGTTGAAAGTCAGGAGGAAAACCAGCGGTATCTAAGTCTATACGATAAATTCCGGGGGGAAGACGGATAATTAAATTATCTTTGTGAATATCAAGTTGCAAAGATGTTACAGGCTCATTATTGATCATGAGAAAATCAGAATTATCATGATATATTTCTTCATTATGATCTCGTTTTCCATTGCTATTACGATCTAAGAAAGGTTTAATTAATAAACCTCCTTGAGTGCGAAAACGTTCGATTTGTCTATCACCCGGAGTTATCCCCCCTTGAAAACCCAAACTAGAAACCAGTTGAATACTCAAACTACTTTGATCAGAATTTAGAGAAACTCCTTCATAACGTGCCTGTAACAAAATACCTGGTAAAATAGTTGTTCCCAGCGTTCCATAAAGTCCTGTTCCTAAAGAACCCATTCTATAACCTAATTCACCTTGCCAAAGATTTTCACCGTATTTAGTTTGCATGGGAGAAGTATAACGCCAATATGTACTTAGTAAATTAGTATTTTGAGAAGAATTGAGAGTTTCATATTGAAAAATTAAGGACTGGGAAGGATTAAATACATAAGATAGTTGGGAAGAAGTGCTGGACTGATTACCACTATGATTAAAGGATAACTTGCCTAAAGTTTGATTTAAACTCCAATTTAATTGAGCATTTGTATTAATATTTACCAGGGCAGAAGTAGAAGAATTACGACTACTAGAAGAATAGCCTACACCAAAATTTTTATCTTTGCTTAAATCTCCATTACTATTAAATTTGAGGTGCTTTGAGATTTGGAAATCGAAAGTATAGCGAGTAGATTTTAAATCATTACTTAATGTTGCATAAAAATTAGGATTACCATCCCAAATTACATTAGTATTTAGCTTGATATCATCTGCTATGACACTAGAAACAGTAACTTTTAAAGGAGATTTTTCCCAACTGAGATTAGTATTAATCTTGATCTTATCTCCCATCAAACCAGAAATATTTGCTTTAAAAGGAGACTTTTGCGGCTGATAAAAAAGCTCTGTTAAACCTTGAAAAGATGAGTCATATATACCCCCTAAACCTACAGTTAAATCCTTTGTCAATCCCCATCTTTGCTTGATTCCTCCACTAAATTGGGTAAAGTCTCCCAGAAAATCATTATTATTTAAATGTCGTTTCCATCCTCCAGAAACTATTAAAGCTGATGTTCCTATAGACAGTTGTTCAGGTAATAAATTAAACCGGGCATCTTCAACTCGTGGTTTAGCAGTTAAAACTCCATCAGCATATAATAAAACTTGATAATTTGTGCCTATTTGTCTACCCACAGGAACATTATCAAAACGGTAATTTCCTGAAATATCAACTAACTGTTCAGCTATCGGAGTAGGTTTATATAAACCTTTGACAAGACGTGCTAAAGTTCCTGGAGGAGCGCGACCTGTTACAGTTCCATAAATCCGCTCTGGTTGTAATCTTTGACCAATATTGGCACTACCACTACCATAGGTAGGAAAGGGAGAAAAACCGTAACGTTTAATAGTAGTAAATCCCCAAAAATCTCCCCCACTTGAACTTGGCCAAAAAGTTGGTTGTGAACCTAAATAATAATCACTAGAATCTCTTTGTTTAAGAATTTGTAGATCTGATAATTGCCAAGTTTTACTATCTGTAATATCACTTTGATTTAGCCGCAGAAACCAACTACTATCAAGGATTGTTCCCACTGCTGATAAAGTACCCTGGTTCTTTAAATCTGAAGTGGTTGTACCAGTTAAATTAGCCCTTTGTTCCACCATACTCAATGTGATATCGGGAGGAGAAATTTTCGGTAATCCTGTGATGATAACAGGCTTTTTTTCAATATTATTACTGTCCTCAGATTTGATGTCAGGAATATCAAAAACAATAGCATATTCCCGCCAATCAAATTTAGATTCAATGCCGAAAATATCTTTAATTTCCTTCGTGGAAAGCACTAATCCTAATTCTGGATCATTATGCAGTTTATTAGTATCAAAATGAATAGCTTTAAAAGGCGATCGCAACTCAACCTCATGATCTGATATACTTTTAGAAGTAAACTTTAATGTTTGCAGAACATCATCATAAGGAATTAACCAATTTTCAAAATTAATCGCGCCTTTATCCTTAACTTCACCCCGCACCAAAACCCCATCTCTAATATTGCGTTTGCCGGCATTTAAGCCAATAATAAATGTTGTTACATGATCATCTTTTGGCGGTGTTGAAGTTGTTTGAGTTAAAAATATTGGTGAATTTTCATCTCCAAAATTTTCATCTCCAAAATATTTTGGTTGGGAAATATTTTCCAGGGGAGTTTTTATGAATATTTGCTTTTGACTATTTTCTTCATTCAAAGAAATTTGCCTAGGTAATTCTGCTGCTAAAATTAAATTATTTTTACCAATAAAACTACAACTAACTAAATTAAAAAAGCAAAGTATTTTTAGATAATTATTAATCTTTAAAAACACTGTTAAACTACGTCAAATCCAAAAAAGACGGTTTTTATCGTATATTTGCCAATGAAAATCGTCTTAATCAATGAATTTTTAGGGAACAATAAATTTGACACTAAATGGAATTTTATTGGTCTGGTTTACACCCCATTCTAAATTACCAGAAAGTTGATATTCTCCCGGTTCTAATTGAATTTTCTTACCAGGACTAGAATAATCAACAGTGAGATAACGTTCCCCTTCAGTAATGACAGTTGTATCCATTCCTCTACCACTATAAATTTGTTTATCTCCCTTGTTAATCGTCCATTTTCCCTGAAGAATTGCACTAGCTTTCCCGGTATTTTTAACCAATAATTGAAGTTGCTGCGATTTAGGAGTAAATCTAGCATTAACCGCAGTCAAATTGTGAGAAATATTGCCCTTGCGAACATAAACAGCTACTCCCACTCTCGGAACAATTGCCGTTTTCAAAATCACCCCATTATTTGTACCTGATTCTTCCTGAAAAGTCGCTTCTAAATTTTCTGTGAATAACATCGCTCGATATTCACCATCGGGTAAACTAGGAGGAAAACGCACAACAAACCGGATACGACGATTATCTGTACCAGGAACTTGCAATTCTCGTGGGGAAAATTGCAAATAGGGAGTTAAATCCAAAGGACTAGCATCTAAAAGTTTAAATCCAGTTTGTAAATCATAGGTAAAAGGTTGAGTATAAACACGGGCGCGGAAGCTTTTAGCATCTCCATTTGTCACTGTAATTGTTCCCTGCGCTTGTCCCTGTTTAGCTGCGGTTTCAATTACCAGTGGAGAAATAGCAATATCAGCTTTAGCAGTATTTCCCGATAATAAAAAGGTAGAAAACACAATACTACTCAAAGGGTATAAAATTAGTTTCTTACAAGAAATTTTCATTTAATTTTTATCAACTAGAATTATCTGCAATACAATAGGACAAGGATTGGAGCTTAAACCCAGGTATCCAATCCTTGCCAAAAACAAGATAACTAAAGCGAGTTTTTGAAAAGCCTACTTTTATTCAGGAATTAGGCTTTTTATTAACTCGGTTCTAGTTAGGAGTAGCCGTGAGAGTAACCTTATAGCTATAGCTGCCAGGTAATATTGTGTCGTTAGTCGGAACAACAACCATACCGACCTGGTACGAATGAGACTCATTAGCCGCAAGAGACAAAGGATCGGAGTTCAAACCATTAATCATTGCATTACCGGACGCAGGTACAGTTTGCAAGTTTTGTCCGTAGGTCGGATCATAAACAATAGTTTGAGTATTCACCGCACTAAACCCGGCTGGTGCTGTTACCTGTACAGGAGCTGCTACACTTAACGCAGCACCACCATTACAGACAACACTTGTTGTACCATAAGTACCACCAACAACATTACCAAGGCCGCCAGCACCTTTAAGTCTGTTATTAGCGCTAACTAAGCTACCAGCGGTAGTGTTACTAAAAGTGCAAACTGCGGGAACAGTACCAGCGAAGTTAATATCCTGAGTTGCTGATTCAGCTTGGGCTGTGGGGTTGAAAGCCACAGCACTGAGCGCGGCAATACTACTAACTAGAGCAAGACGACGAAGATTTTTCATTAGGTTTTTTATCCCTTGTAGGTGAAAGTGAGATCTGCAAAATATGCAATCATATTTCAGTGACTTAATAGTTAGACGTTTTCCGCAGCCAAATTGTGAATTATTTCACGGAAATTCAGTAGATGGTTATAATCCGAACATTTTATACTTACTGAGGAGTAGCTGTCACGGTTACTTTATAGATGTAGCTTCCAGCAGGATTACTTCCAGCATTGGCACTACCAGCAATCATTTCCATTACCAAGGGATCACCTGTACAACTACTAATACTCAAAGGCTCAGGGGCTGAGTCGCTCCAGCCGGAAAAACCTGTTGAACTACCGACCTCAGCGGTTGTCATTCTGTTTCCTGAACGAATACGAGCTTTCCGAAAAGTATCATTAAAGCCTGAAGGTGCAGCTATCCGTTGCGGGACAGACACACTAATGAAAGCAGTAGTAATACAGGATATACTCACATCTGATGTACCTGTGAACTCGGCTTTACCTGATGTCGGGTTAGCATTAAAACCCGTGGCTGGGTTAGGATTAGCAGGTGAACCAACACGAAAAGTAAAAGCTGCGAGAATATTACCGTTAAAGTTAACATCCTGAGTTGTTTGGGCTTCAGATTTAGCCAATAATGCAATATTACTAAGAATAGCAATAGCACTAACTAAGGCAAGAGGACGAAGATTCATCATATTAAATACCGATTAAATACCAGGAGGATATCTTTTATTCTTTCATTAATTAGACCTTTCCCCCAGTTAAGTTTATGATTTAACTGCACAATTTTCTGAAGATTACCCCACTGCCAAAAATCTCCAACTTTTCTAAGTAGATATTCTTCATTGACAGCAGATTTTTTCTCAATCTCTTCAACCTCTCTATTCAAATTAGATTGAACATCCACCACCATAAGTGGAGAAACAGTAACCGGCGGTTCTGATTTTTCCTGCTCCACTATTGGCACTATTTCTAACTGAACAGATAAAACAGAAGTATCATCAATATCAACTTTTCTTTTGATCATATTCTCAGATTTATTCCTAGTTCTAGA
This sequence comes from Dolichospermum lemmermannii CS-548, assembly GCF_028330815.1. Classification (NCBI taxonomy): domain Bacteria; kingdom Bacillati; phylum Cyanobacteriota; class Cyanophyceae; order Nostocales; family Aphanizomenonaceae; genus Dolichospermum; species Dolichospermum lemmermannii. The sequence continues at coordinate 3,791 of NZ_JAQMTJ010000042.1, read as the reverse complement.
CTGGGAAGCAACCTGATATCTAAACGATTGTAAATCTGTGGAGTATCTATTCTCTTCTCCCAGAAAATCTTGATGATATCGCTGTTTTAAAATTGCCCGTGCTTGGGAAATTCGCTTGCGGACATTATCATAGGAAATATTTAGTTTTTCCCCAATTTCTTGGTACGAAAGTTGTTCTTTAAAGTGCAGAATAAACGTTTCTCGCAGTCGAGAAGGTAACTCATCTATCACAACCTCAAAAAAATTTTCTAGTTCTTCTTGGGTAGTCAAAAGAATCGGTGTTTCTTCGTGACTAACTAATTCCTCGTGAAATTCCCAACTCTCAACTTGTTTTGCTCGCTGATCATCTTTTCTGTATATATCCATACAGATATTATGGGTTAGTTGGGTTAACCATGCCTTAAAGCTTTTAATATTACCGCTAAAATTACGGATTTTCTCATGGGCTTTGAACATCGCTTGACTGAGAGCATCTTCTGCATCAGCAAGGCTACCCATCCACTTGACACAGCAACGATATAAGTAGTTTTGATGCTCCTGCCAAAGTATCCAAAAGGTCTCATTGGAGAACAAATAGAAATCGTGAGAGGACATATAAACACCATCTGATACCTATAAAATGAGCAAACCGGGATTTAGTTGTTGATCACCAGTAATCTAATTGCTATTAACTCACTATTTCTGCATGGTATGTGTATATTTAAGCAAGTTAAGTAAAGTTCATTAATAATAATTCTGGAAATCGCTTTATAATTTGGTTGTAGCTATTTATAAAGAAAAAATAAACTTAGTATAATAGTCTTTAACTTTCTTAAATTCATGATTTTTTTCAGTTGAATTACCGATTTAGTCTAAGAGGTTGTTTGAAAAGTATTATATGAAACCCATAATCTCCAAAAACCTAACCCCCCTACCCCCCTTCCCTACAAGGGAATGGGGGTTTTAAAGCCTCTCCCCTTGCAGGGGAGAGGTTTGGAGAGGGGTCAGTCTATACATTCAAAACTTTTCAAACATCCTCTAAACTCCAGGAATTATGAAAATCCCCAGAAATCGCCAGACATACTTATTAACCGAGTTAGGTGAGGAAAAAATAATTAATACTCTTACTGAAAACCACGTGAACCCACGTAATAGAATTACGTGGATACAGAAACAGATGGAAAACACTGGTGAAAGTATAAGTAGTAATACGGTTCGTAGAATTTTAACAAAGCAGAATGTTGAAGAGTATGCAATTAAATTACTATTTAAGACATTAAACATCCCATACAAGCACAACGTAGATGTTATTCTAGCTTTAAAAGATATAAGTAGTGCGAAGAGTTGCCATCAAGACTTCTTTCCTGTTGAGAACAAACATTCTAATTTTTTCGGTAGAGACAATGACTTAGCAAGACTTAATACTCTAATTAATCAACATCAAAAAATTATTGTTATTCAGGCACCAGGAGGACTAGGTAAAACAACTTTAGCTAGGCAATACTTAGATAATCAAGGGTTTGATTTAGTTTTATCCCTAGAAATAGCTAGGGAGACAGAGAACATCACTAGCGTTGAAAGCGTAGTTGAAGAATGGCTGAAACAATACTTTGAAGAAGAACCAGGCAGGGAATTTGGTATTACACTCGCAAGATTAAAAAAACATTTGCAAAATCGCCAAGTCGGGATATTAATTGATAGCTTAGAACCTGCACTAGATAAACATGGTAGGTTCATTCAAAATCATAGTCGTTATCTAGAATTATTCAGGGTTTTAGCTGATGCAACTGTGGAGTCATTTACGATAATTACTAGTAGAGAACGTTTATTTGATGACCGTATTGATATAATTTATCATTATTATTTAAGTGAATTAGGTGTATCAGCGTGGCAAGAATTTTTGGCATTTCACGAAGTTAAGATTGATATTTCTTTACTAGAAGAAATGCACATAAAATATGGGGGTAATGCCAAAGCTATGAATATCTTGCTTGGGTCAATAAAAACAGATTATGAAGGGGATACAACTGCTTATTGGCAAGAAAATTGTACTTTGGTGGAACCAGGATTAAAAAATTTAGTTGTTAATCAATTTAACCGATTGCAAAATTTAAATCCAAATGCTTATAAGTTACTGTGTCGGTTAGGATGTTATCGCTATCAGGATATACCACAAGTGACTGAAGATGCCTTACTAGCTTTGTTGTGGGATATTCCTGACCAGCAAAAGTGTATCTATATAATTAGAACTTTAAAAAATTTACGTTTGTTTGAATTTACCAAGGGAAAGTATTGGCTGCATACAGTGATTAGAGAAGAGAGCATAAAAAGGTTAAAATCAAGTCAAGAATGGCAGGAAGTTAACCGCAAAGCAGCTGAATTTTGGCAAGGTAGTGTGAAAAGTATTCGCACAATAGAGGATGCGAAGAAAGCTTTTGAAGCTTATTATCATTATGAATGTATTCATGACTTTGAACAAGCTGGACATATAATTATTCAACGAAGAAATGGTTGCTGGTCATTTGATGAAATGCTGGCTTTTTCTTACTATCGAATGGGAGCATTAACACAAGTAATATCTATACTGAACTTCCTGAAAGAAAAGATAAAATCTGAATATCTACTAGCAAGTATTTATAGTATTAAAGGCATAATAAATTTAGGGTCAGGAAATATGAATATAGCGATTAATTATTTGAATCAATCACTAGCAATGGCAAATTGTATTTTAAATAATTCTGAAAATCATCAAATAGACATAAGTTATGATGAGATTATATTATTGATAGTCAAAAATCAAATCCATTTATCTTTTTACTATATAGACATCTGGGAACTGGAAGCAGCCATAAATATTTTAGAACCGACCAAATCATGGATAGAAAATATAATCCAAAAAGGAGATAAAAATTTAAAGTTAAAAATAGAAAAATATCAAGTAACCGTCTGGCTACATTTAGCTTTGTTATACTCGTACTTTAATACAGAAGAAAAATACATTCTTCCTCAATCTTTGGTTAAAAAAGTATATTATTCGCTTTTCACAGGAATTTTTGCGGAAATAGTATATTATATTATACTTAATTTAGAAACTTTACTAATTAATGCAGGCTTGGAAACTGAAGTGAATTTTCGCAGATGGCGTAAAATATATGCTTTATTAAAGTTAGGTCTAATTTACAAAAATTTAGGAAACATTAAAAAATCTTTGAAAATATATAATGCAGCGATAGAATTTTCTCAAGCAGAAAGTTCCTATGGATGGATAGAATCTGCTCAAGAACTTAACTATAATTCTCACTATAATCCGCTTGTAGCTAAAGTTTTAACTGGTTTAGCAGAACTGTATCGAATCCAAGATAATTTTGAAGAAGCACTTTTTAAACATTCACAATCAATAGAAATATTCCATAAAATCAGTGGTAACAGATGTGATTTAGCAGAAGCTTACTTTCAACTAGGTTTAACATATCAGAAAATGGGTGACTTTAAAAATAGTCAGATCAATTTTGATGAAGCCATAATATTATTTACAGTAGCGGCAGCTCCCCGGCAAGTTGAGAAAGTTCATAGAGAGAAAGTCAGTAACCCAGCCCTAAAGGGACTGGGCTTGTAAGAGAAATCAAGCCGTACTGACCAGACCACCCTGAGCCTGAGAAAAACCAAAATGTGTAAGAGGATGTTTGAAAAGTGGTATTCCGTAATTTTCATCACATTGCTACCCCCCTTTCCCCTTGTAAAGGGGGGAAACAATAAAAATCCAGTTCCCTCCCCTTTACAAGGGGAGGGTTAGGGTGGGGTAAAAAATATTT
>NZ_JAQMTJ010000041.1:0-6885 GCF_028330815.1 Dolichospermum lemmermannii CS-548 | reverse complement strand
TCCTAAAGCTTTGGATATCGTTAACCGCAATGGTAAATGGTATGCTTCCATCGTCTTAGAAATTGATGATACTTTGTTAAAGAATAGCCGCAAAACTGATAATGGTGTTATGGCCATTGATTTAGGTTGTAATGATGCAATTGCTTGGACAAATGGTGAAGAAAATGGTTTAGTGGCTGCACCTCGGTTTTTCCGAAAGGCAGAACAAAGAAATAAACAATTAGGAAAAGCTAAACGCAGAAAACGCGCTCCTAACTTCAAAAAGAAAGTTAAGGCTTCTAGAAGGTGGAAGAAAACGCAAAAGTTAGTTAGTAAGTTGAATAGAAAAGTTGCTAACCAACGTCAGAATTTTGTTCACCAAGAAACTACACGAATAATTAGCTGTAATAGCACGGTAGTTACTGAAAAATTAGAAGTCAAAAACATGAGTGCCAAAGCCAAAAAAGGTAAGCGTAAAAAGCAAAAGTCTGGGTTGAATAAATCAATTCTTGATGTAGGAATGGGGATGATAAAATCCGCTCTAAAAGCGAAATTATCAGACATTGGTGGCTTATTTGTAGAAGTTCCTACAAAGAAGGTAAAACCATCTCAAACCTGTCCAAAATGCGGAAATCAAGAAAAGAAGAGTTTAGCCGAAAGAACTCATGTTTGCCATAACTGCGGATATACCCAACAGCGTGATATCGCCGCCGCAGAAGTAATGCTACTTTGGTACTCAAATAATCTACAGGGGTTAGGAACTAGCCTCTTAGACGTAGATGATTCTAGCTCTACTTCAAACACCAGCAGACGCAAGAATGCTGGAAGTATGAAGCAACTCGGTCAAAAGAAACGTCAAAAATCTCAACTTACTGATGGGGATGTAGAAACCCCATCTTCAACGAAGTAAGATGGGGTAGTTCATTTTATCCACTTTTGCGATTAATTCAGTCTGTAACAAACATGATAAAACCTGCCCTTACTAAAATTGGCGCTCAAATGTCCAACTTAACTGGCGTAAGAGCGATTATGAAAGATATTAATGAAACCCTCAGAGCTAGTAAGGGAGAGGAATTATATAATTTGAGTGCTGGCAATCCGTTGATTTTACCAGAGGTAGAACAGTTATGGCGGGATTGTACGGCAGATTTATTAGCCAGTTCTGAATATGGTGAAGTTGTTTGTCGTTATGGTTCAAGTCAAGGTTATTCACCATTAATTGAGGCGATTGTTCAGGATTTTAACCAGCGTTATGGGTTAAGTTTAACTGAGCGGAATATTTTAATTACTGCGGGTAGTCAAACTATCTATTTTTACGCCGCTAATGCTTTTGGTGGCTATACTGAAGATGGCAATTTGAAAGAAATTGTGTTGCCGTTAAGTCCAGATTATACTGGCTATGGTGGTGTTTGTTTGTTCCCAGAAGCTTTGGTTGCTTATAAACCTACTCTGGATATTGATACAGCCGCACATAGATTTAAATATCGTCCTGATTTTAATCAACTTGCGATTACAGAAAATACTGGTTGTGTGATTTTTTCCCGTCCTTGTAATCCGACGGGTAATGTTTTGACTAATGATGAGGTAAATAAAATCACTGATTTAGCTGCACCCCATCATGTACCTGTATTGATTGATTCGGCTTATGCACCTCCTTTCCCAGCTTTGAATTTTACAGAAATGACTCCGGTATTTGGGGAAAATATTCTCCACTGTATGAGTTTATCAAAAGCAGGTTTGCCTGGAGAACGGATTGGGGTAGCCATTGGAGATGAAAACCTGATTCAAGTTTTGGAATGTTTCCAAACCAATGTGGGAATTCATTCTTCTCGATATGGTCAAGCGATCGCAGCTAGAGCGATAGAATCAGGTACATTAGCAAATATCGCGGAAAATGTGATTCGTCCTTTCTATCAGCAAAAGTTTGATGTCTTAGAAAGTACATTAGAAGCAGCTATGCCTAAGAATATACCCTGGTTCTTACATCGTGGTGAAGGGGCGATTTTTGGCTGGTTGTGGTTGCAAGATCTACCCATGACTGATTGGGAATTTTACCAGGAATTAAAGAAAGTGGGTGTAATTCTTGTCCCTGGTAGTAGTTTCTTCCCTGGTTTAAAGGAGGACTGGGAACACAAACACCAATGTCTGCGAATTAGTTTAACTGGTAGTGATCAGGAAATTACTATTGGTATGCAGCGTTTAGCAAAAGTTGCTGAACGGGTTTATCAAGTTGCGGCTGTGAGAGTGTAAGATAAATGAACCACGAAGAAGCGAAGAACACGAAGAAGAAGAAGGAAGGAAGCAGGGTGCAGGGTGCAGGGGGAAAAGCTCAAAAAGTACCTGTTCCTAATCACCAATCACCAATTACCAATCACCAATTCCCAATTCCCAATCTCGATGATTGGTTGGAAATTGGCAGAATTGTCTCACCGCAAGGTTTAACTGGGGAGTTACGGGTTTATCCTAATACGGATTTTCCTGAACGCTTTGAAGAACCGGGAAAACGCTGGTTGTTACGTCCTGGGGAAACGGAACTGCAACCTGTGGAGTTGTTAAATGGGCGATATATTGAGAATAAGAATCTCTATGTGATTAAATTGAAGGGAGTGAGCGATCGCCATCAAGCTGAAAATATGCGTGATTGTCGGTTTTTTGTGCCTGTGAGCGATCGCCCAGAATTGGATGAAGGTGAATTTCATGTGTTAGATTTGCTAGGGTTGCAGGTCTTTATGCAATCATCTGGGGACTTTGTGGGAACGGTGGTGGATATCTTACCTTCTGGTCATGATTTATTGGAAGTTAAATTTGATCCTGCTTTTATCACTAATAACGAAGAATTGACAACTGATAAAGCACAAAAAACAGTTTTAATTCCTTTTGTGATGGAAATTGTTCCTGTTGTAGATTTAGAATCCCGTCGAGTTGAAATTACTCCTCCCCCCGGTTTATTGTCAATTAATAATTAACAGTCGTAGGTTGGGTTGACGTATGTTACCCAACATAATCAAAATTTTGTTGGACACAACAAGATAAAAAACAAGATAATCAAAACTTTGTTGGGTTGCGCTGTTGCTTAACCCAACCTACAAATACTCCAAATATATTTATAATTACCTTCTAAATTTTCGTTCCAAGAAAGCAATAATTTGGGTTCTTCCGTACCTGTTATGCCAAATATGAGTTTATTTACCCCATAACCTATATAAATAAAGGATTTTATTGTTTTTGATACCAAATTTGTCAAAATAACCAATGAATTAATGTAAAATCCTTATATAACAGGGATCTTGGGATTTAAAAAAAATAATTTAGCATAACAAGTCCCTAAGACCCAAATATTTATCTTCTTGACCTTCATAACACTCTTTATTTTGTAGAAATTCATCTACTAATTCTAGCCTTTGTCCTACTTCTGTTAGACTCAATTTGTAATGTAAGTTTTTTCCGTGCCTTTCTGGATAATTTAAAATAATCTCTATATTAGCTATAGAATTACTTCCCTTACCTTTCCATAAAAATTCCTTAATACCTCCTCCTTGCCGAAATGGGGCTGGTAAATCTATTGGTGTTGCTTTTAAAATACTAATAGCTTCTATTAAATTAGACTTGCCAGAAGTATTACGACCAATTAACACATTTAGCGGTTGTAGTTCTATTTCTTCCCCATCACTTCCATAGGAAAGGAAGTTTTGTAATTTAATTTTGTGAATAAATCTTTGACCTTCCATCTATTTCTCCTCATCTGAAAATATCTATTTTAAAACATATTCTCAAACTTCCTCAAGGCTATTATTCCTATCAAAAGTCTGACATCAGATAATCTATTTTATCCTTAATGAATTAGTTGTAATAATGCCGCCCCTTATCTTACCACTCATATCCGTACTTTGCAGTAAACTATCCCCCAAATCTCGGTTACTTACTAATGAAAAAGCAGAAAATAATAGACTTCCCTGGAATAAAATCTTTCATTCCCTCATATACAACGAAATTATCGAAAAATACCCCAATAATCAACCCTATCCTCCTGATTTAACCTACCGAGAAAATATTGCCCGTCAACCTATTCACAAAATTAGAGGCTATGATCAGAATAGCAGCACTGCAATTTTAGTCCCTGTTGATAGTTCCCAGCCTCAACACTGGATTAATTGGTATATCAGGAAGTATGAGTATGAAAAACCAAAAATGTCCCACTTGTCAAGGTGAGTTAGAAACTAAGCAAATTGAAAAAATGCTAAAAGGAGGAAATAACACCGCCATTATCCATGTAGAAGCAGAAGTTTGTTCAAAATGTGGAGAAAAGCTCTATAAACCAGACGTTGTTAGCCAATTTACTCAAATTCGTGCCAAACTTAGAAATCAACAAACAGAAGATTTTCAAGTGATTGGTCAATCCTTCCGCATTTCTGTTTAATTAATCAAGGAAGGCTGAAGAATTTTATTCTAAGTTTGATCACTGTGAAGATGTTAATAAGTTTTTAGGGTGATCTCAATCACTTGTCTAAAATCTTTGTTACCAGATGTCTATGAATAATCTTACATCTTGCAATTGTCACAGGCAATTACACTTGAGTCTTGAGAATGGGTGGCCCGGGATTCGAACCCGGAACAAATCGGTTAAAAGCCGAGTACTCTACCGTTGAGTTAGCCACCCTTTTGCTGTTTTTCCAACTTTATCAATATACCATCAACAGCCATGGTTTTGTCAAGGGGTTTTCAAAAAAGATTTGCCGTTAATCCAAAAGAAGCAGTACAACTAGCTCCAGGAGCTAACACAGTCAGGTTTTCACCAGTGTTGAAAGCATTGCGGGTGGCACTCCAAGGCTCTAGACAGTAGAATTCTTTGCCTTTAACAGTCCAAAACACCAACCAAGTAGAGAAATCATCGTAATCGAGGGTTAGCTTCAACCTGCGGCTGTTATCTGTGACTGTGGCTGATTTGCTGGTGAGTTGTCCAAAGGCAAAATCAATTTCATCTTGGTTAAAGTCAAATTTACCGTTAAAGGCGTGGAATTCCTTAGTTTTGTTATCTTGATATTCTCCAGAAGGAAGTTCCACTTCTAGCTGATTTTTGTCACCACAGAGAAAATAAGGGTGGAAACCAGCGGAAAATGGCATGGGTGTAGATGACAGATTTTTATATTCCTGACGCACTACTAAGGTATTACCTTGGAGTTCGTAGGTAAAAGCCAATTGAAAATCAAAAGGATAAACTGCCTTTGTTTCCTCGTTGCTGCTGAGAACTACAGTTAGACTAGCCTTACCTTCAGTATTTTGCGCTGTTGCTGTCCAAGGCAATTCCCGCGCAAAGCCGTGTTGTTTAATAGTATACTCTTTTCCATCAACAATGTAAGTATTATCAGGTAAATTACCGCAAAGAGGAAACAAAATTGGATTGCCGCCCCTGACGCTCAAATCAGGATGGGTAAAGCGTTCAGCGTCTAGATAAAATATTTCTTGACCTTGCACTAGCCAACGAGTGATGATACCACCTCTTTCTGGGACAACTTCTATTTGTGTACCAGCGGTTTTATCTGACAGGATGTAGGTTTTGTATTGTTGTTCTTGAATGTCAATGGTAAACATGATTGTATTTAAGTAGGTTGTTAGTTGTCAGTGGTCAGTGGTCAGTGGTCAGTTCCAATTAACAGCTTGCCAGAGTTACTCAAGCGCGTCAAAGGAATGGGATCTCAGGTTTCTCCTGCGGACGATTCCTGCGGAGTGCTTCCCGATCGCACTTTATCAATCTAACCTACAAGCGATTCCTGCGGAGCGCTTCGCTATCACACTTTATCAATTCAATCTACAAGCGATTCCTAGGTCGCGCTAGTTCCCTCCGGGACGCAATGCGTTCGCTATCACACCAAAATATCACAATATTTTCCGCTCCAATGCTTTATTATACATAGATAGCCTATCAATTTCTTGATTTGGCGATCGCTATTCCTGTGAAGGAAGTGTTAGGTTATATTTGGATCTGGCACTTGTAAATCGCGACATATCTTTCTAGCAAGTAAGTTGTTAATCTCACGATGGCGTGGAATAGACGTTGATCTCTGTGCAGCCCGATTGACATAAATAGTATGGCTACCACCTTCTCTTAAGAACTCACAACCATTGGCTTCAAGATGACGAACTAAGTCTACACGCTTCATGCAACTGATAAAAAAATAGGTTCACGAATAACGTCCTGATCTTGAAGTAGTTCCTCTGTTAAAAAGCGGTTAGCTTCAAGTACCAACTCAATAGCTTCCTCCAGATTAACTCTTGCTTCATCAAGAGTATCAGCTTGAGTATTTGCTCCAGGCAGTTCTTCGACAAAACCTATGTAGCCTTCAGAGACTTTCTTGAACACTTTAGTTAATTTAAAATTCATGGTTAGACATTATATATGTTTTCAACAAGTATATCACCAAAATTGGGGCAAAAATTGCAGCAAAACGGCTATTTACAGATCGCACTTTATCAATTCAACCTATGAGCGATTCCTGCGGAGCGCTTCGCTATCGCACTTTATCAATTCAACCTATGAGCGATTCCTGCGGAGTGCTTCGCTATCGCACTTTCTGCACTAATCGCACAAATCACTGAAGAATCGAAAACATAAAATTATGATGGTAAAATTTTAAATCCTGCTTGACGAAAATGATTATCTAAGGTCAAGGCTGTAGAAATTTTTCGGTCTTGCATGACAATGAAGGATAAACAATCTGTCAAAGAGTAAGACTTATCCTGATATTTTTGAAAATATTCCCATCCTTGGTTGAATAAAACCTGATCTATCTCGACTAATTCTATGTCTGGACTCTCTAGTAACTGATTGCCAATTTCAACAGCTTTATGATGAAGATTTCGGCTATTTAAAAAAGTGACTATTTCATCGAAAACATAAGTTGTCGTGAC
>NZ_JAQMTJ010000040.1:0-12727 GCF_028330815.1 Dolichospermum lemmermannii CS-548 | reverse complement strand
TTTCACTTTATCACACCACGTCCCTTTTAATGCTACTTATTCTCATTAAGCATCTTAATTTTTGAATTGGCTTTAGTTATTATGTACTACTTTAAGGGCTTTTTTGATCTGTGACAGTTTGGGGTGCGGAATGTGGGTTACACGCAAATTTAGCGATTGGTAGTTGGAGATATGGGTTTTTTTACAGTTCTGGTTCTACTCCTAAAGCGCGTAATTGGGCGATGAGGCGATAGCTTTTTTCTTTTTCATTTTCAGCCCGTTGGCGTTCATATTCGGCTGTTTCATGACCATCAAGTAATAAATTACCGTCTAAATCCCACCAACGCAGCCAAGGTAACTCCATATTTTGATATGTCCCTTGCCAAATACCTAATTCTACGCCCATAGGTGTAATCGGATAATGACCTCGTTGATTTGGTGGCAATAAATGATATTGTCCTTCCATGAGATGATATACTTCCACGCTGGCTTTACTAACTTCATAAATGCCGTAAAAGGCAGGTTTAATCACTTGTTCATAAATCCAAAATTTCCCCTGCCAAGGTGTTTTAGAAGGTTTATTGTAGGATGACAATGAACAAATTATAACAATAATTTAGAGGGTGTTTGAATTTACCTGAATTTACCTGAATTATCAGCGATAAAAGTCCTGAATTTACCTGAATTCTTGAATTACCAAAGTAGGTATCATCCAAGGGTGTGGGAAAAACCACTTCCAGGAAAGAACTTCAGAAACAGATAACATTTTGGGTAATTTATGAGAAAGTTAACTTCCTTTTTGGCTGCTATCCTTAGCTTTGTTGTGTGTCTAGGTGGAGTAAGTCCTGCTTTAGCTCAACAAGCTCCTCAGCCTCCATCTCGTGGGATAACCACCCTTTACGTCACTCCAGAACAACAGGCACAAGGAGTGGACGTGTATGGGAATATCTTGAAATATGATGTAGCTATACCTAATCCTGACCTAAGTGCGATGTTGCCTGAAAATTTAAGCGATTTTCCAGCGGCTTATCAACCAATACTCGAACAGGGTCGAAAGAACAACGGAACTAATGGCTCATTTACTGAAGGTTGGTTTGATTTCCAAGCTGCAAGTGCTGTAACTCCTGGAACTAACACACTTTTCACTATTGACGCTCCCTTGAACGGCAGAATATACACTGTAGTAGCTGGAAAACCTTCAAGTCAATGCCCTCTGAAGATTGAAGAAACTGCAATTGCTTTTTTTGATAATGTAGGAGCAGCAGAATCAAAGGCTAATGAATTAGATGCAAACGGATACTTGGTCTATGTTTCTCCTTCAGATAATTTGACCATCAAGGCATTTTCACAACTTTTCTATGACCAAGCTACTGGCAAGAAAAAAACCAACTCAGCTTGTTTCTTAGTTTCAGGCGCTACTGAAAAAGTTACAACTGATTTCCAACAAATCTTCCCTTTACTTCCACGTCAATTACAACAGCCAGCACGTCAAGCACCATTTCAATACTTTCCTAGAACTGGCAATTTCATCTATCTTGTCAATGCAAGAAAGACTCTCACTCCTGGTTAGTGTGAAGTAAAACAATTTATTATCTAGCAAATTTCAATTAAGGAGGGGTTCAGTCCCCTTCTTATAACCATCTTTGTGACTGCTATGGCTGCAAAATAGCACATTTTAAGTTAAGACGGATTTAATTTCTTACAAAAAATAAACGGTACAAGTTTAACTATGAAATTTCAACCTGTTTCCCATAGCTGGGTAGCTCTACACCCAAAACCTCAAGGAGTAATTCAATTTATCGGTGGAGCTTTATTTGGTACATTTTTTCCAATGTTCTTCTACCGTTCTCTACTTCAGCGTTTATTTAATGATGGTTATACGATTGTAATTTTACCATTCAATTTTACGTTTGACCATTATGCTGAGGCTGGCTTTTTAATCAGAGAACAGTATGAAATTATGCCAGAACTTGTCAGAAGAGCAATATTTGCTGGCTATGAATATGAACCCTATTTGAGTGACCAAAACTTTTCCTGGCTAGGTCATAGTATTGGTTGTAAATATATTGCGCTTTTGGAAGCCTTTAGTGCCTTACCTGTTGTTGGTGAACCTAGTGATCCTCAATATCCTCATAATGTTGAAAAATTGAGGAAATTTATTGATTCAACAGTTAGATCAGCGAATACAAAAGGTTCTCAAGAAAATATTAATGGTAAGGTCGAAAGTATATTTACAGACCTCTTAATTCTGATTAGTGATTTAGAAATCAAGCGTAAAGAGGCTGAACGATTAATTAAATATTACATTAAGCGAGAAGCCAATTTCGACCAATTGCAAGATAACATTAAAATCACTAGCATCTTTATTAAGAATCAACCCTCTTTACTATTAGCTCCTGTAAATACAGGTCTTGAGAGTGCTATCCCCCAACCTTTAGCAGGTATAGTTATTAGCTTAGGTGTGAATGTCAAACCAACCCCAGATGAAACCTATGCCTTAATTAAAGAAGGTGATTTATTTAATCTCATGGGGTTAACTGCGTTCAAAAAGGATAAACTTGCTGCAACAACTTGTGAATGGTTTGAAGATAAGTTTAAAAAACCACCTGAAGGTTTTAGAGAAGATTTAAAAGGTGGACATTTAAGACCATTGGGTATGCAATTGGGCAATTTTGTGATCAATTTTCCAATTCCCACTATTGGGTCTATGAAAAAACGAAATATAGAGTTTGAATCTCCTGTAAGTCAATTATTCCAACGTTTAGAAGATAAGCAAGCTAATCATCAAAAATAGCAAATAAGAGTTTATTTATCTAACTCCTGATTACATCCCCAAAATAATTCCGATATAGTTGACAACGCGGCTCGACTTCATTACCTGTAAGCTTTACCAAACCCATATTTTTTAAATCATAGGCTGATATTGTTTCCAATCGCACTGGTTGAGGAGAATTAATCACTGTTTGCAATGCTGTGATCAGTTTTGGTTGCTGTTGCAACTTCAACCAGTGTTCCCGTAAATAATGACGATAAATACCTGCATTCGTAGAGGCTTCTGATAACAACTTGTGTAGGGTGATATCTGGATAATTTTTGAGGTGAGAAAATGCCAATTTCAACAAATAAGGATGACCACCTACTAATTGTATTAAGGGGTCTACTAAAAATGAATCTTCCACTAATCCATATTGTTGGGCAAATATCTGAACTTCCTCTTTAGTTAATTCTGGTAATTCTATGGGTAATCCTATATTAAAAGATGAGTAATTAATATTTGCGTGCATATAAACGTCCGTAGAATAGGCGATCGCTAACCGGAGTTTTTTCCAGTGGGAATGGTTTCTAGCTTTCTCATACCAAGAACGCAACAATCCAAAAAATTCTTCATAAAGTTCAGGATAGGAAAAAAGCACATCTACATCATCTATATATAAAACTAAAGGACTATCATTTGCTGCTAATAAATATGTTTCTAAATAAGTTGTACAACTTATTTTAGCACCTATCCCTTCTTGATCCCAATAGTCATCTAAGCGATTGGGTAGGTTGAGTTCTCGACTGAGATTCAGACAAAACCAGCGCAGAAATTTATTCAAGTTTCCAAAGTGAGTTTTCCTATCTCCCATCTCCAAACTTAAACTAACTATCCGATAGTCCTCCTTGGATACCTTCAGTAATACCCGCTCCATTAAGGAAGTTTTACCCATTAATTTAGGTGCTTTTAACCAAATTAGAGAACCAGGTTGCAAGAGATTTTCATAACAAATAAGTTCGAGAGGATAGCGATTTATATATAATTTTGGATTTGGTACGCTGTGTTTAGCTTGGCTGAGTAAGTAATATTCATCTGTAAATTGCTTGTGCCAACATTGCTTTTCCCAATATCGTTTTAGGGCTTCTTTAAAATTACTTTTTTTAACTTTCTCTTCTATAGCTTCTGTCAATAATTTCCAAAGTTTGGGTGCAATATCTTGACTAAGATAACTGGTTGTGTAATTGTATTTGCTCGCTATTTGACTATATTCTTGTCGTTCCCAAGCTCCCTTAATGACAATTATTTCTACATCAGTTAATGATCTATAAAATTTTGTCAAAACAGCTTGGTTAGCAATTTCAATTGCCTGATATAATTTTAAATCCATGTTAAGTAAGTTGGCGTTAAAAATTGTCTTTATGACAAGGGAATAGGGAATAGGTTTTGATAATTTTTACTTTTTGTTATATATTTTGTTTTTTTGTGCTTTTCTACTTATTTTATTAATTAGCACCCCTTTGAAAAGCTTGGTTGTGGATTAAGTAGGTAAACAAAATAAAAATGAGGGGTATTGCGTTTTGTAAAATGGCTGAAACTCAATCAGAATATCGCATTGAGACAACTTTATATACCGTTATATACCTTTAAATTTTCCTGTTTACCTACTTACTTCAATTTTAATAGTATCATATAGTGCGATCGCCTGATCCTGTAGGGTTCGTTACATTTCATTAACGCACGACTCTTATGATTAAATTCGGTGCGTTACGCTGTCGCTAACGCACCCTACGTTTTTGTCGTGGTTGATAGCCTTTCCCTTGTTTCCTCACCAATCAATCAACTTAATTTGGTATAAACTGGGTTTTGTTACTATAATTTATGTTTCTAAATCTTTAATTGCCTTTTGAACCTTTCATCTGAGATATTATGCTATTAACAGTGGTTAAATAAGTTTAATTTATGTATGCCAGCTAAAGATTTATTTCATAATACAGTTAAAACAGCCCTGACAAAAGATGGATGGACAATTACTGACGAGCATCTATTTATTCAAGTTGAGGATATTGATTTTTACATAGACTTAACAGCAGAGAGAATTTTAGCTGCTGAAAAAACTGGTAAAAAAATAGCAGTTTGGTTGTATTATTTACGTAGAAATTAAAGATGGCAAAATTTGGATTGAACGCGATGGCACAGAAATCGGAGTAGCTAATGAATTAGTAGAAGCTGGAGTTCCTAAACAAGATATAGTTTTGGGTTTTAAAGCTCCATACAAACGGAAATTTACCGAGTTTGCTGCTAGTTGAAGCATATAGAATTCCGGTAAAATACGGTAGTTAGGGAAGGAATCTACAGATGGAGTATGGGGTGGCGATCGCCTGATATTGTAGGGTGCGTTAATGAAATGTAACGCACCTTATGTGTGTTTATTTACTGATTTTCGGTGGGTTACGCTGTTGCTAACCCACCCTACGTTTTTGTCCGTGGTTGATAAGTGCGATCGCTTGTTTCCTCACAAATAGATCAACCTAATATTGTAATATTACTTACTCCAATCTCGAATTTATAAGGTTTCTATTTTTCCAAAATCTCTGATATTAACGGAAGAAAAACGATAAGATGTGACGCTACCGAAGATCCTGTAGGGTGTGTTAACGGAGTGTAACGCACCAACCTTATGATTAAATTCGGTGGGTTAGGGATAGCGTAACCCAACAAATAAAGTTTTCTACCACTAAAATAGAAGTATTATAGATGCGATCGCTCAGTTACACTAATTTTAGTATTAAGACAATATGCTAAAATGTGGTGAGGTGAAAGCAAATGCCAACAGTTCTATATATAAGGGGATGGCGATTTTTCTTTTATTCAGACGAGGGAAATGAGCCGATTCATATTCATGTGCAGAAAGGAGACAGTGAATGTAAATATTGGCTAGACATCGATCTGTACGAGATTCGTGAGGCTTATTCATATCAAATGTCATCACGAGACACGCGGGAAGTCAAGAAGATCATCTTGCAAAACTTTGATGAAATAGTAGATGAATGGCAAACATTTAGGAATTGGCAAAATGGATAAGCAATACAACATATCAAATATTGACTTTAATGGAGAGTTGATGATTCTATCAGTAGATGGAAAAACTTATCAAATCCCAATTATTCAAGCATCTAAGCGACTTGCTCAAGCAACAGATATGGAGCGCAAAATGTATCGTATTTCGACCTCTGGTTATGGTATTCATTGGTACGCCATTGATGAAGATTTGACAACTAAAGGACTAATCAAACTAGCAGAGATCGCCAAGACGGCTTAAAGTGCGATAGTGAAGCACTGCTCTAAGCAGATCGACCCTCATCCTGAATCTATGAAATCAAGGGTGGGATTTGTTCTAACGAAACTAAACCATTCTCTTCAAAATCAATCTCCAGATGATATCCTGCCATCAAAGCCGTTCCCAATAAAGGTTTAAAACCAGATGCTAAAATAGGAACTACTTTTTCTCGATTGTCCCAAACAATTGTTGCTAAATGTATAGATAACAACGTCTCCCTACCATCGGCTAATCTAGCAAGCGTAGTGGAATATAACGGCAGATTCATCGCGCTGACGGCTTGTGGTGGTAAGGTAAGATGGTCGTTGAATCCAGTATCAATAATAAAATTAATAGAAAAATTTGGTTGTGTCGGTAAACGGAAAATTACTGGCACAATCGCTTTGCTATCAATCAATCTCCCGTAAATCATTTGACAGTACGCTCAATCGCTCCCCCAAAGCTGACAGCAACATCATAACCAATCCGCATCGTAAATAATCTGGCATTTGGTTTCTTTTGCTTTAACTTTAATGCAGTTTCTACGCCAGTTTTATCAATTCCGTATTCACCGGTTTCCGCATCAATTACAATCATTTTGCCAATGTGATCATCACATTCCACTTGTTGACGAATGCCATTTTCGTAAAATTGTTTAGCCCTTTGGGCAACTTCTTCTAGGGTCCAAAAAATAGCCTGCATGATCATTAAACCTCCTTTATGCTGTTTAATTATTTTAGCTGAATTTTAACCTGTATAGTTGGATTGAGGGAAACTTGAGAAATTTCTACACCTAATCGAAAATAATGAATAAAGTGATATAATTCTGCCAATTTATCTTCTGGGAAAAGATTTATTTCTGTAATAACTTTTGTGCGTAGGCTTAAAGAATCCATAGCAAATTAATGTAAATTAATCAAGCGATAAGTTAATTATATAGCAGAAATAGCGGAAAAATTTATTCTAGCTGAACCGTCCCTGTTCCCTATTCCCTGGTAAAATATTTCAACATCTCTGAAAATACGTTACCATGACTACTGAAAATACCACGGGTGCTGATGCTATTGATAGAGCGATATCAAGGGGAATTGATTTTGATGGTTCTCCTATTCCCATAGTTAAATTAGACCTATATGAACAAGTTATGGGTTTAGAATCAAGCAGACAACGCAGCGGTGTATCCAATACCATGCGTTCTCGCATTGTTCGCATTGGTGCTAAACACATCCCCCAAGCTGAACTTGATCAAAAACTAGTTGAAGCTGGTTTTGCACCTTTGAAAGAAAAGGAAATTGCTTTTTTCTACGGTGGTAAATAAAAGACAAAGAATTCCGTGCAAAAGTCAGATCCCCGACTTCTTAGAGAAGTCGGGGATCTGGTGGTTTATAGTAAACCTAAAGATATCTAGAATAAATTTCGGTTCTCATCAAAAATGCTGCTAATTTATAAATAATTGGTTAAGCTACAAAGATTTTTAGATCAAGAAACCAAGTCAACCAGGTATTTATCGTCATATCAACATTCACGTTTTGTGGGGTTCTGGTAATGGATATTACGACGCTGTTAATTGTTTGGTTAGTCACGGCTGTTAGCTTGTGGATTATTAGTAAATTACCTTTAGGAGTGGAAATTGATACTCCAGAAAAGGCAATTTTTTCCGCAGCAGTTTTAGGTATTATTACAGCGCTAGTTAAGCCAGTTCTCAAAGTTTTGTTTGTGATACCAAATTTAGCCACCTTTGACTTATTATCTGGTATCTTCACTTTCATGATTGCTGTTGCTTGTTTTAGTATTGCTGCTTGGTTAGTAGATGGTTTCCGGTTACGTTATGGCATTTGGAGCGCAATTTTAGGTGCTTTTGCGCTTACTCTTGTCAATAACATTATCTACAAATTATTAGGTGTTTAATTGGTAAACAATTGACAATTCAATTTGGGATTAATCTCTGCAAAATCTGTTTCAAAACTATTCCTGTCCAATCAATATCGGCTGCTGTTGTCTGTTTCCCTAAAGTTAATCTAATTCCTCCTAAAGCCGCTTTTTGAGAATATCCCATTGCTAGTAAAATGGGACTAGGGCTTAATTTTCCACTATTGCAAGCCGCACCAGCACTAATACCAATTCCGGCTAAATTTAACTGTCTTACTAATGTTTTACCGCTGATTTTTTCTCCGTCGGCTGCTTCTAAATAAAAGCTGAGATGATGGGGTAAACGATGAATTTTGTCACCTGTGGGTATTAAACCGGGAACATCTGCTAGAATGGCAAAGAGGCGATCGCGCAATAGGATCAATCTCCCTGTTTCCGTCTCTAATTCCTGGGCTGCTAACTCCGCAGCTACTCCAAATCCAGCAATAGCGGGCGTTGCTTGCGTCCCTGAACGCATTCCGTTCTCCTGTCCACCTCCACCCAGTAGCGGCATTAATTCCACTCCAGTCCGCACATATAACGCCCCTGCACCCAAACCGCCATAGATTTTATGACTGGATAGACTCAATAAATCTACGGGTAATGTCTGCACATCTAGCGGTAAACGTCCAGCAACTTGCACTGCATCTGTGTGAAATAAAGCGCCGTGTGTTTTCGTGATTTTCCCCAACTCAGCAATTGGTTGAACTGTTCCTATTTCACTTTGTCCATAAATCACAGATACTAAAACAGTATTATGTCGTAAAGCTGCTTTTAAGTCTTCGGGGTTGACTCTTCCTTGATGATTTACACCTAAACGGGTAATTTCCCAACCCCAATTTTCTAACATTTTCGCCGGTTCTGAAATGGCGGAATGTTCTACACTGGAAATGATCATATGTTGGGGAGTAGTGTAACATCGTGCCACTCCCATAATCGCTAAATTATCCGCTTCTGTTCCCCCAGACGTGAAAATAATAGATTCGGGAACTGCGTTAATTAATCCTGCAACTTGGATTCTGGCTGTTTCCACAACCAAGGCGGCACGGTTGCCCCATTCATGTAAACTGGAAGGATTACCCCACTGTTGTGTTAAGATTTTTTGGATAATTGCGATCGCTTCTGGACGAGTTGGGGTAGTTGCACTGTAATCTAGATATATTTGCATAGAAATTAATAAATAAGAGTTTCGCGCAGAGACGCAAAGGGGCAAAGACGCAAAGGAAGAAAGAAGTTAATGCAGGGTGTGATATAAATACATTAAAATCGCTGTAATTTACTTTGATCAGATTACTGTGTCTATTTTCCCACAAATCCGCTATTTTTCTTATATCTTTTTATTGCTATTCACTTTAGGTGGTTGTCAACAAGTGCAATCATCAAATCAGCGTTTAGCACCTTTACCTCAAGATTCTTTAATTCAAGTTTACTTCAATAATTCCCAATCTTCGGAATATCAAGAGACTTATCGTCAGCAAACCCGGTTAGGGGATGATTTAGAAAAGCAGATTGTGGACACTATTTCTCAAGCTAAATTTACTGTTGATATTGCTGTCCAAGAGTTACGTTTACCAAAAGTTGCTCAAATATTAGCACAAAAACAAAAGGATGGCGTAAAAATAAGGTTGATTTTAGAAAGTAATTATTCTCGGACTTGGAGTAGTTTTACTGCTGCGGAAATAACTAGGTTAGGAAAAAAAGAACAGGAACGATATCAAGAATTTCAGAAATTTGTGGATATTAATCAAGATCATCAAATCACACCGGAGGAAATTAGTCAACGGGATGGTTTAGCTATTGTTCAAAATGCCAATATTCCTTGGATTGATGATACTGCTGATGGTTCAAAGGGTAGCAGTTTAATGCACCATAAGTTTGTCATTGTTGATCATCGGTTTGTGATTATTACTTCTGCCAATTTTACTTTGAGTGATACGTCTGGAGATTTTAGTAATTCTAGTAGTTTAGGAAATGCCAATAATTTACTAAAAATTGATAGTTCTGAATTAGCAAGTTTACTCACGGAAGAATTTAATATTATGTGGGGTGACGGAGTAGGAGGAAAACTAGATAGTAAATTTGGTGTTAAGAAACCTGTTCGTAACCCACAAACAATCATATTAGGTAACAGTAAAGTTACAGTTCATTTTTCTCCAACTTCTCCCACTGAACCTTGGAGTATTAGCAGTAATGGATCAATTGCTAAAACCTTATCTACAAGTACAAAAACTGTTGATTTAGCATTGTTTGTATTTTCAGATCAACAACTTGCTAATATTCTAGAAGAACGTCATCATCAAAATGTCCAAGTTCGGGCTTTAATTGCACCACAATTTGCCTATCGTCCCTACAGTGAAGGTTTAGATATGATGGGATTTGCTTTAAGTGATAATTGTAAATATGAACTTGATAACCGTCCTTGGAAAAATCCGATTTCTACTGTGGGAGCGCCAATTTTACCAAAAGGTGATTTATTACATGATAAATTTGCCGTCATTGATAACAAAACTGTTATTACAGGTTCACATAATTGGTCAGAAGCTGCTAATCATGGCAATGATGAAACATTAATAGTGATTGAAAATCCCACAGTAGCAGCACATTATCAAAGAGAATTTGACCGCCTTTATGGTAAAATTAAGCCAGGTTTACCAGCAAATATTAAATCTAAAATAGATGCGGAAGTTAAAAAATGTCCCCAAATCAAACAACCATCATCTTTTGTAAATTCGATTAACACTAAAATTAATCTCAATACAGCAAGTCAAGCAGAATTAGAAACTCTTCCTGGTGTGGGTAAGAAGTTAGCCCAAAGGATAATTATAGCCCGTCAACAGCAAAGGTTTACTTCCTTACAAGATGTAGATAAAGTACCGGGAATTAGTGATAAGATTTTAGCAAAATGGGAGGGAATGATAATATTAACCTCAGATTAACGCATATACGGATAATCATGTTACCATTCATGATATCATGGTAGAGAAAGCGAGTTAGTATTTTAGTAAGTGCCTTAAAGTTAAAATATTGCTAGGAGAACTTATGAAATTTTACGATAAATTGAATGGGGCGATCGCTCAAAATCAGAGTTTACTATTTGTAGGACTAGATCCTAATCCAGAAATGCTCCCTGAACGATATTCCCAGAAATCAGATCCCGAAAGTATGATTGATAGTCTGTGGAATTGGTTAGAATTTACTATTTCCCAAACCAGTGATTTAGTATGTGCCTATAAACCAACTTTGGGATTTTACGCAGCTTTAGGTATTCCGGGATGGGAATTATTACAAAGAACTTTAAAAGCTATTCCTGTCCATATTCCAATTATATTAGATGCCAAACATAGCGATCTTAATACTAGTACAATTTTCGCTAAAACTGTTTTTGAAGAATGGCAAATTGATGCGATTACATTGAGTCCTTATGCAGGACAAGATCACGTAGCACCCTTTTTAGTTTATCCCGATAAAGCCGTTTTTATTTTGTGTACAACTTCTAATCCAGGTGCAGTGGTTTTGCAGCAATACCCTACAGCGGAATCCCCTTTTTATTTACAAGTAGTTAAAGAAGCAAAAAATTGGGGAACACCTGAACAACTGGGTTTAGAAGTAGGAACTATTCAACCAGATATTTTAGCAAAAATTCGCAAAGAAGCACCAGAAAGAGTAATTTTAGCCCGCAGTATTTGGTCTGAAGGTGGTAATCTTAAAAACTTGCTATCAGCGGGATTAAATTATAATGGTGATGGGTTACTTCTTCCCGTTTCTCAAGATATGTTAGGAAGTGAAAATCTATGTACACAACTGCAATCTTTAAGGGCGGAAATTAATCATCTCAGAACTGGAATTTCCCAAGAAAACTCCGCTTGTTCCGTCTGGTTTCCTGATGTTTGTTTGTTAAATAAACACCCGCTTTTAGATTTGATTCTACAACTTTATGACATTGGTTGTATCATGTTTGGTGAATTTGTCCAAGCTTCTGGAGCTACCTTTCCCTATTATATAGACCTCCGTAAAATCATTTCCAATCCCCAAATATTTCATCAGATAGTAATTGCTTATGCAGAGATTCTTAAAGACCTAACTTATGATAGAATAGCCGGTATTCCTTATGGTTCTTTACCTACTGCTACTGGATTATCATTACATCTAAATTCCCCGATGATTTTTCCCCGCAAAGAAGTAAAAGCACACGGAACCCGCAAGGTAATAGAAGGTAATTTTAATCCTGGAGAAGTTGTTGTCGTTGTTGATGATATTTTGATCAGTGGTAAAAGCGTAATGGAAGGAGCAGAAAAGTTAAAATATGCAGGATTAAATGTCAATGATATTGTAGTATTTATGGACCATGAGCAAGGTGTAAAAGACAGATTGCGAGAAAATGGTTATCAAGCACACGCAGTTTTAACAATTTCTGAAATTACAGAAACTTTATATGCAGCAGGACGTATTAGTGAGGAACAATTTAAAACTTTATCTGAAATAAATTAGACATTTAAGTAAGTTGGCGTTAAACAATCAACATATGTAACGAAATGTAAATTCGACAAATACCTTATAGATAGGTTATTTAAGGGTTTTTACGAAAAAAATGTATATTGATTTTATCGTGCCGACTTACTTATTCTCAAGATAAGTAGGTCGGCGGAAAAGTTTCTAACTATGTAACGAAAAGTTAAGAATGGTTATTTTTGTTAAAATGAATACGTTCTGTACTGTATTGTCCTTTTTCTCCCCTAGCTTTAACCCCATTCATTACGGCATATGCAAGG
>NZ_JAQMTJ010000039.1:0-4340 GCF_028330815.1 Dolichospermum lemmermannii CS-548 | reverse complement strand
TTCCCTGTCTCATAGCTCAAGTCCGTTAAAACGGACTAATGAATTTTCCTAGTATTTAGTCATCTTTTAGATGACTTTCGCTATTAGCAAGGAACTTGAGTTCCTTGCGGGATGAAGATTTTGCGTTAAGTTGACACCAATAAAGCTCTTGCTTTACCCCTACCTCCTAAATGCTTATTACGCAAAAACAAACTGTTTAGGATCTGTCAAACTCAAACTACTGGCTTGAATTCCCGTCAGAGTAGCTAGAGTTTGATTATTGAAGACAATCGCAGTATCTGCACCAACTTGATTTAACTTGAGTGTGGATGTGGTAATACCTAAACTGACAGCACCACTAATCCCAATCACATCAGTCCCCAGTTGGAAGTCAAGCACGGTATTAGCCGAAGAGGGTAATTCAGCATTGACAATCCAGAATTGGTCAGCGCCAGCACCACCGGAAATTAAGTTACCACCACCAAGACCAACTCTGAAGATATCGTTACCATCACCACCTAAAGCCCGGTCATTGCTACCCAAATAGAAGGTATCATTACCAAGACCACCGGACATCCGGTTATTACCTTGGCCATCTCTAGCATCAAAGGTATCATTACCATCACTACCAAAAGCGCGATCGCCCTTATTCACAAAAATTGTATCTTCACCGCTACCCAGATCAACGATATTGTTACCTGAGTTGGGAAAAGCAGATACAGTGGAAAGGTCTACCTCGTCTTTACCTGCACCTGTAAATACAATATTGTTCTGACCATCGAATTGACTACCAGGAGTGGCAATTAATTTATCATCTCCTGGAGTTCCTACAGTTGTAGATTGGTTGACTGCGAGAGTAAAGATATCATTGACAGTTGCCCCGGCTTTATCTGTCGCAATTACCTTGACATCTAATTTACCGACATTTCCTGTGTTGGGAGTACCACTAAAGGTGCGAGTTGTGGAGTTGAAATTCAGCCAATCTGGTAACTTACTACCATCAGCTAAAGTGGCAGAATATTTAATTAAATCAGGAATTACTGCATCATTAAGCAGTGTATTTTCAAATGTATCTGTTACTAACTGATGCAGTCTGGTTGTGGGATGAACATCGTCCCAAAAAGCATATTGATCAGGATTAACTGGAGTAGTGACTGTAATTAGAGGTTGGGTAATATTCGTGAATTTGTAATTAGCAGGATTAGTCTGAAATGCTGTACTCAAACCAAAGATATCTACCAAAGATAAATCAACATTGAGGGCTGGTTCTAAGTTAGTTAAAGCTTGAGTTAAAGCTGCATTAAAACCAATAGAAATTGCTCTGGCATTCGCTACATTGTTATTAGCAATACTCAAAGGAGTAGCACCCAAGTCTGATAAATTGCCAACAACAATTTCTTTAGCACCTAATCCGGCTAAGGTTGTAATTGCACTACTAATATTAGTAACTGCATTAGTCACAGCCTGAGTAGGATCTGTGGCAAGATTCAGAAAATCATTAGCACCAGCCCAAATTACATACAGTCCATCTCTACCAATGGAATTGGTATTTACAGTTTTAAATTGCTGAATTTGTGTTAATAATCCAGGTACGGTTATTTGCCCAAAAGTATTACTTACTCCTGTATTTGCGCCCAAAAAGGCGTAATTTTGAATTGATGGGTTTGTAAATTGTAAATCAGGGGCAAAGTAATCAACCCAAATTAAGCCATTAGAAAGACGACCTTGATAATTAGGTGATGGTGGAAAGGTGTTACCAGATGCTTTGTAGGCATTACCTGTATCTGAGAGGCTATCACCAAAGATGACGAGGTTTTTATAGGGATTAACTGCGTCTGGATCGGAGAAGGTATCTTTGGGTAGTGTAAATGTAAAGGTAGAATTGACCTTAACTGTTTGATCTACAAGTTGATTTTTGAGGATGGGTGCGGTATTCACGTTTTGTACCTTAATAGTGAACGTATCATTAACAGATGCTCCTGTTTTATCTGTAGCTGCTACTTTAACATTCAGAATACCAACATTATCATTAGTTGGAGTACCGCTAAAGGTGCGAGTTGTGGAATTGAAGGTTAACCAATTTGGTAAAGCATTACCATTTCCTAAGGTTGCTGAATAGGTGAGAATATCACCAGCGTCAATATCTGTGAAGGTGTTGGTGGGAATTTGGAAGTTGAAAGCGTTTCCTTGTTTGGCGTTTTGATCTGCGATTAGGTTAGCAACTATTGGTGCATTGTTGACGACTGCCACATCATCATTGGTAATTGTTCCTACGGCTGTAGCGGTGGCAATTGTGGGATTGGTGGGATTGGAAAGGGCGCAGGCCCTGCGCCCCTACAGATTTTCCAATTTACTGACTGTATTAAATTCAGTAATAATACTGTAGTCATGATTAAACATAATCTGTAATCATGATGAATATATATGAACTCAGAGTGTACAGGATGTGGGAGAGCGAAAATTCGACCGTAGGAATCGCTTTTAGGGATGATGGAATGGAAGTTTCTAGAATTTAAAGCAGGAAACATTGATCTAATTTCACAACAGATAAACACTACAAAGAATTACCCACTCAAAGGAAAACCTATTACCATTGCTAGTGATTTTGATGAACCTATGCCTGAACTTTGGCAAGCATTAGCAGAATGATTTTTCTAGATACCCATATTTGGCTATGGTTGCTTCATGAGCCTAGTCAATTATCACAAGCAGCGCAAGAAGCTATTGAAAGTGAAGAATCCCAAAATGGCTTATTAATTTCAGCAATTTCTGTTTGGGAAGTAGCAGTTAAATCTAGTGTCAATAAATTAGTTTTGCCTTTACCCATTGATGAATGGTATCAGTTAGCGCAAACTGCAAATGCCAAGTAAACTAATTTTTGATAAATAATATTATTACAATGAGAATTATTGCTCGGAGTACCCTAAGAGAATATTGGCAAAAATATCCTGATACAGAACAGCCTTTAAAAGCATGGTTTGATGATGCTACCCGTGCAAATTGGCAAAGTCCATCAGACATTAAAGAAGTTTATGCTAATGCCAGTATTATTACTAATAATCGATTAGTCTTTAATATTAAAGGTAATAATTATCGTTTAATTGTCCACATTCGTTATGAGATTGGGATTATTTTTATTCGTTTTATTGGTACCCATCAAGAATATGACAAGATAGATGCTACAATCATTTATGGAGGTTTGATATTATGAACTTAAAACCAATTAGAACAGAAGCAGATTATCAACAAGCCTTAAAAGAAATTGAACAAATTTTCGAGGCTGAACCTAATACACCAAAATATGAAAAATTAGATATTTTAACGACTTTAGTAGAAGTTTATGAACAACAAAATTATCCTATTGAACCTCCATCGCCCATTGCAGCAATTTTATATTATTTAGAAAGTCGTAATCAAGGCATTTCTACTTTTATTGACAATTTAAAACATCATGGAGTTAGTGAAGAAATAATTAATACTGCTTTAAATGAAATGACTCACGGATGATAGAATGTAGATCACTGTTTTGCGATGATGGGAGGAGCGATAGCGAAGCCCGACCTAGGAATCGCTTTTAGGAATAGGGGGAGTGCGATAGCGAAGCGCTGCTGCAAGCAGTTCGATGTTTGGGGATGTGGGAATGCGATAGCGAAGCGCGACCTAGGAATCGCTTTTGGGGATGTCGAGGAGGTGCGATAGCGAAGCGTTGCTGCAAGCAGTTCGCTGTTTGGGATGATGGGAGTGCGATAGCGAAGCGCTCCGCAGGAATCGCTTCATGAAGAGTACAGTTTTCTACGCACAGGAGCAAAGGGAATTTCTTTACCCTTTTGTTGATAATCTTCCTTCACTAACTCCCAGGCTAATTTTAGTTCTTGCAAAGCTTCTTCGGGAGTATCACCAAAAGCTGAAATGTTAGGTATTTCTTGGAAATGTGCTAACCAATCTCCTTGTTCATCAATATATAAATTAATTGTAAAGCCATTAAAATTATAATTATTTAAAGTCATTACTGATTTCCCTCTTGATATTCAAAGAACTGCTGAATTTGATAGAGTTTTGCTTTTCCATCTTTACGAGGTTGAATTGGTAAAGGTTTGCCACTCGGTGAATACCATAAACGATGACTTCCTTTTTGACGACTAAATTCCCACCCATTCTGAATGAGGAGAGTTTCAAATTCATCAAAAGTTAGATTTTCTGGACTATTTTTAGCTTTTTGCCATAAGTAAGTAGACGAAAATAAATCAAAGTAGATTAAGTAATGTAAAAAATCTGGAGATGATTTCGTAGTAAGGGCTTCAGCCCTCAAATGAGGAATAAATTCCTCACTACAAACTTTGAATTATTCAAGCCGTTCTACT
>NZ_JAQMTJ010000038.1:0-5194 GCF_028330815.1 Dolichospermum lemmermannii CS-548 | reverse complement strand
GATAGACCGTCGAAAATTGCCTCAACCAGATGAAACATCGATAGTAGAATTACCATATTTACCTCCCCGCAATTCCTCAGAAAGGATTTTAGTAAGCATTTGGCAGCAAGTTCTGCAAGTATCAAAGGTGGGAGTGAATGACAACTTCTTTGATTTAGGAGGACACAGCCTTAAAGCAATTGCTCTAGTCAATCAGATTCAAGAAAAATTGGGTCTTTCTTTTCAAATCAAACAAGTATTTTTGCATCCGACAATAGCAGAACAAGCAGAGTTATTAACTGCTAGTACGCCTATTAATGTTCAGGTAATTCCCCATTTATCTAAGCAAGAAAATTATGAAACATCTCATGCACAAAAACGTTTCTTTGTGTTGCAACAGATGGATCTAAACAATGTGGCTTATCATATTGTGTCTACACTCAAAATAAAAGGAAATTTTGACCCTGATGCCTTTGAAAAAGCAATGCAAGTTTTGATTGCTCGCCATGAAACATTGCGGACATCGTTTGTATTAATCAACGGTGAACCGAGGCAAAAGGTACTTGCACATAGTCCTTTTCATGTGGGATTTCAAGATTGGAGCAATCAACCTCATGCTGAAAGCCACATCCTAGAAATTATTAAACAATCCCAAGAACCTTTCGATTTAGAAAATAGCCCACTTTTACGAGCTAATATTTATAAGCTCCCAGAGCAACAATATCTTCTGTGCATGGAAATCCATCATATTATTTGTGATGGCTGGTCGATGGATTTATTAGCTAAAGAATGCTTAAAATATTACAATTACTTTGTTAAAGGCTTACAGCCAAATCCAGATAAATTGTCTATACAATACAAAGATTATGCAGCATGGCAAGCTAATATTTTACGC
This sequence comes from Dolichospermum lemmermannii CS-548, assembly GCF_028330815.1. NCBI lineage: Bacteria > Bacillati > Cyanobacteriota > Cyanophyceae > Nostocales > Aphanizomenonaceae > Dolichospermum > Dolichospermum lemmermannii. The sequence continues at coordinate 4,320 of NZ_JAQMTJ010000038.1, read as the reverse complement.
AGTGATGAGTATAGAAAAAACTTAGATTACTGGCGGCAAAAACTTGATAATGGGCAAATACCCCGCATTCACTTACCTACAGATTTTCAACGACCTTCTATTAAGACTTTCAATGGTTCACATTTAAGCTGGACATTCAAACCAGAAATAGTCTGTGGGTTGCGAGGGATTTGTCAACAAACAGAAAGCACTTTGTTTATGGCACTATTAACAGCAGTAAAAGTATTACTGTATCGCTACAGTGGTCAACACGATATTTCCATTGGTACAGAAATTGCCACTCGCAACCATCCTCAACTGCAATCTTTAATCGGTTTATTTCTGAATACACTAGTTCTGCGTGACCAAATAGAGCCAGAACAAGGTTATAAAAATTTGCTTGCACAAGTTCGTCAAACTGTTACCGAAGCATTTGAACACGCTGATTACCCGTTTGATATTTTGGTAGAAGAACTAGCAATTTCTAAAGAGATTAACCGTACACCATTGTTTGATGTGTTATTACTTCTACAAAATTTTGGTCAACCTATAGCTATAGAAGAATTACAAATCAAATCCCTAAATTCACTAACTCCTACCAGTAAATTTGACCTGTCTTTTGTATTTATTGAGCAAAACGAGCAACTCAGGTTAGATTTAATTTACAATACAGATTTATTCCAAGCAGAGAGGATGCAAAAATGTCTGAGCCATTTCGATAAGTTGCTTACCGAAATGCTAAACAATCCTAGCCAACCAATCTGTAAAATTTCTCTTTTATCTCCAACAGAAACCGCTTTTTTTGAAAGTTTTATTCAACCAATTCCTCGCTTAGAAAGACGCACAGTAATCCATGATTTTATCGAGCAAGTAAGAGCTTTACCAGACAAAACATCTATTATTTATTCTCAGGGAGAATTAAGCTATCTGGAATTAGATACACTTACTAACTCTTGGGCTAACATCTTTAAATATTTAGGCATTCAAAAGGATAATATTTGTGGCGTAATTCTTGAAGGAGATTATCGTCAAGTATTAGCAATGTTAGCGGTATTTAAGGCTGGGGGAATTTATTTACCTCTGCGTTTGGATGAACCAGAAGAACGCTCTTTACGCATGATGAGCAAAACATCCCCCACTATGATAGTAGTCGATTCCGAGAATTTAGATATTATCAAACCTCGATTAGCATTATTACCAAAACCACCTCAAATATTGGTGATAAATGCCCATGAAATTCAGCAATACTATCAATGGGATGGCACAAATTATCAATGCTTGCTTGTAGAAGCAAATCATGATAAAAAAGTTCTAATTATGCCTGACGCAGATGATTCTAACTATATTATGTTTACCTCTGGATCAACAGGTGAACCCAAAGCTATACTTGGTAGTCACGGCAGTTTGCGTCACTTCATCAATTGGGAAAAATTAGAATTTGGAATTAATTCTAATTGGCGCTGTCTCCAAATCGCACAAATTAATTTTGATGCTTATCTTAGGGAAACTCTTGTAACTTTATGTTCTGGAGGAACTCTTTATATTCCTGATAGCACAGACCGCGAAGATTTAGAAAAGTTATTACTGCGGTTAGGAGAATGGCAGATTAACTTACTGCACACTGTTCCTTCGGTGATGCGCCTATTTTTAAAGATTGGTCGCAATTTAACCAATGCTGATCAATTACTCAAGAATTTACGAGTTTTGGTATTGGGAGGAGAACCTTTATTTGTCAAAGAACTCGGTGAATGGCATCAAGTTTTTGGTTCTCAGACAGAATTTGTCAATATTTATGGTGCAAGTGAAACCACCTTTGTCAAACATTTTCATCGGATTCCTGATCCGAATAAAATTACTTATGCCAGAGTTCCTGGAGGTAGAACACTGCCAGAGGCGGCATTTGCAGTGATTGATGGGACTCGTCCTTGTGCTGTAGGAGAAGTGGGAGAAATTTTCGTCAAGTCACCTTATTTAACAAAAGGCTATTACCAAGACCAAAGATTAACCAATTCTGTTTTTATACCCAATCCTTTGAATCATGGGGCTGATATAGTTTATTGCACAGGAGACTTGGGACGACTGCTACCGGATTTAACGGTGGAAGTGATAGGACGCAGTGATAAGCAAGTGAAGTTGAATGGAGTACGGATTGAGTTGGGAGAAATTGAAGATGCACTAGCTGCTATTGATGGTGTAGAAAAAGCACTGGTAATTGCTGAGGAAAAAGAAGAATTAGTGACAGTTATTGCATATTATCAAGCAGAGAATGCTATAAATCATCAACATATTAGCAGCCAATTAAAACAAGTTTTACCGATTTATATGCAGCCAAATTATTTGATGCAGTTGGCAGATTTTCCGTTATTACCAAATGGCAAAATCAATCGTCTAGGACTACCAAAAGCAGAAGCAAATATTGCTCAAACAAGTCATCAAATTACTAGCTTTAATCCACAAGAAGCTTTATTAGCCTCCATTTGGACTGAATTATTGGAGGTAGAGGTGAGTGATACTAATCAGTCATTTTTTGAGCTAGGAGGAAATAGTTTAAAGGCCATGCGCTTAGTGTCGCACATACGTAACCAATTCGGAGTTGCATTGCGATTGCGAGAAATTTTTACTCAAAACACTTTAAAAGCACAAGCTGATTTGATTCAATTACGACAAGAAAAATGATAAATTCACTACCGAATCAACAATATTATGAAGTATCCCACGCTCAAAGGCGGATGTGGATTCTGCACCATATAAGTGAATATTCTAGTGCTTACAATATTAGGTTGGCAATGAGAATTAATGGCAGCTTAGATATTGCCGCATTCACAGCAGCTTTTCAACAAATTGTAAACCGCCATGAAATTTTGCGTACTACTTTTACAAATATCGCAGGTAGCATTCAGCAAATTGTACATGAAGAAGTGCCTAAAGAACAGTTAGTAGTATTTAGAGATTTAAGAGAACAAAAGGATGCTGAAACAATAGCTGATAGCTTGATTCAAGAATCAGCAAACTCGCGTTTTGATTTAGAGAAATTACCTTTGATGCGAGTTTTGTTAGTGCAGGTAAAGCCAGAGGAATTTTTGTTTGGTTTGACTATACACCATATTATTGGGGATGCGCGATCGCTCGACATCATTTTTCAAGAGTTCGTCACTTTATACTCTGCTTGCACGCAACAAAAAACTGCCGCTTTACCTGCACTACCATTGCAATATAAGGATTATACAGCATGGCAAAATCAGTGGTTAGAAAGTGAGGAGGCAAAAGAACAATGTAATTATTGGTGCGATCGCTTTGCTGGAGAACCACCCATACTCAACTTACCTACCGACTTTCCTAGACCACAATTTAAATCTTCTCAAGCTGGTATATATACTTATAATTTTAGTCAGAGTCTAAGCGAAAAATTACGCTCTTTTGCTGCTGGGAATCATACAACTTTATTTATTACCCTCTTAACTTTATTTAAAATATTACTCCATCGCTACACCGGACAGCATGATTTAGTCATTGGTATACCTATTTCTGGACGTAATCATCCAGACCTAGAAAATCAAATTGGCTTTTATGTTAACACTCTAGCTTTAAGAACTTTACTCCCAAAAGTGGGAACTTTTCAACAAGCATTGGCAGAAGTGACAAATACTTGTCTTGATGCTTATGAGTATAATGAATATCCTTTTGATAAATTAGTATCTGCCCTCGATTTAGAACATGATTTAACACGAAATCCTTTATTTGATGTGATGTTTTCACTGCTTAGTAAAGACAGTAAAGCAGTGATAAAAATTCCTGGGATTGAACATAAAGCTTACCCACTAACACCTCGAACTGCTCAATTCGATTTGAGTTGGAGTTTATTTGAAGATACCAACGATTTAAGATTGGTTATAGAATACGAACCGGATCTATTTCGAGAAGAGACGATCGCTAGAATGAGCGGTCACTTTTTACAAATGATTCAGGCAGTAGTCGAGAATCCTAATTGCCAATTGTCACAAATCAATTTACTAACTTCTGAAGAACTTTATCAGTTACTAATAGAATGGAATAACACAGAAGTCGCATATCCTCAAGATAAATGTATCCATGACCTATTTGAAGAACAAGTAGAACGCAACCCCAATGCAGTTGCAGTGATTTTTGAAGGTCAACAATTAACCTATCAACAATTAAATCAAAAAGCCAATCAATTAGCTCACTATTTGCGAACAAAAGGTGTAGAACCAGAAGTATTGGTGGGAATTTTTGTTGAGCGTTCAATAGAGATGCTAATCGGACTACTGGGAATTTTAAAGGCAGGGGGAGCTTATGTGCCTTTAGACCCTAGTTATCCGAGCG
>NZ_JAQMTJ010000037.1:0-4851 GCF_028330815.1 Dolichospermum lemmermannii CS-548 | reverse complement strand
TCACTTTATCACACCACGTCCCTTTTAATGCTACTTATTCTCATTAAGCATCTTAATTTTTGAATTGACTTTAGTTATTATGTACTACTTTAAGGGCTTTTTTGATCTGTGACAGTTTGGGGTGCGGAATGTGGGTTATAAGTCCATTAAAAAACTTGAAAATGAAACAACCTACTAATATTGATACTTTCAGGGCTAAAGCCGGTGAGTTTACCACTTACCCCGAGGTTTTATGAATTCTGCGTCAAAAGTTTAACTCTATAACCGTCATAACTTTACCTCTATAACCGTCATAACTCTACCCTCTTCATTAGCTATTGTCAAGCATTATCTGGATTAAACTGTCACGAAGTGTAAATACTGAGTCACAGAAACCCAGTATACAATAGACATCTAAATCGTAAGTAAGGCATCATTAAAAATAGGGAAAAGGACTGGTAACCGCTCAATAATTCGGGGTAAATCGTTCAATGACAAGCCTCAAATGGCGTAAAATCCTTCCCGAATAGGTAGTCCGCCCCCATTTATTGAGCAGATACAAGGACTGTGTAATCTGGTTTTTTAATTTTTAATTCCGCCCTGGGGTACTAGTATATCACGGCGTAAATAAAGCAACCATATTCAATCGCCAAAAGCCTACTGTATATTAGTTTTGACTTTTGACTTTTGACTTTTGACTTCCGCCCTGCGGTACTAGCCTTTTTTGCAACTGTCGCCGCAGATTATCCAAAGCTGCATTTCCACTCACATAACGAATTAAAGACCGTCCCCGAATTGTTCCGAAGCGGTGTTCAAAACTTGTTACTTCGTTGCCAGGACCAGCTAAACCAATATAGACTAAACCCACTGGTTTGGTTTGGGTTCCCCCGGTTGGTCCGGCAATGCCTGTAATACTTAATCCCCAAGTAGTTGAGAGCCGATTTTTAACACCAATAGCCATTTGTTCAGCTACTGTCGCACTTACTGCCCCAAATTCCTCTAAATCCTCTGGGTTGACCCCTAATAGTCCAATTTTTACGGAATTGTCGTAGGAAATTACTCCACCCCAAAAGTAATCAGAACTACCGGAAGTTTCTGTTAACATTTGCCCCAGTCCCCCACCGGTGCAAGATTCAGCGACAGATAGGGTTTCTCCCGCAGACTTTAATAAATTACCAACAACAGCAGCGAGGGTGTCATTATCAATGCCGTAATAATCTAAGCCAGCAATTTCTATGAGTTGTTTTTCAATGGGTGTAATTAAAGCTTCTGCGGTTGTTGCGTCTGTGGCTTTAGCAGAGATTCGCAGTCTCACCTCTCCCTTGCCCGCATAGGGGGCTACTGTGGGGTTAGTTAAGTCAAAATAAGGGGCTACTTTTTCGGCTAAAGCTGATTCTCCAATTCCCCAAAATCTTAAACTACGACTATAAATAATTTCTTTTCCCCAACCTTGACTTTTCAGAAAAGGTACGGCGGTTTCTGTCCACATTCGATACATTTCGCTGGGAACACCAGGGAAGGTAAAAATAGTTAATCCCGGACGAGGTTGCCAAATAATACCCGGTGCTGTTCCTGTGGGGTTGGGTAAAATTTCTGCACCTTGGGGAATTAAGGCTTGTTTGCGATTATTGGCAGACATTACTCGTCCCCGTTGGGCAAATTTTTCGGTTATATCTTCGATAATATCGGCTCGTTCTATTAAAGATACGCCAAAAAAATCAGCGATAGTTTCGCAGGTGAGATCATCGGGTGTGGGGCCTAAACCACCGGTGAAAATGAGAATTTGTACTCTGGAAGCGGCAATTTCTATCACTTCTTTGAGTCTGTCTGGATTATCCCCGACGACGGTTTGATAGTAGTGAGGAATGCCTAACTGTGCTAACTGCTGGGCAAGATATTGGGCATTGCTGTTGAGGATATCTCCTAGCAGCATTTCTGTACCAACGCAAATAATTTCTGCACTCATGGGATTAGGAAGGAATTGGGAGGAACTGGTGATATTAAATACTCGGTTAAATATAGGACTAATATTTGATTTTGACAATCAGGTATTTCCATATCTATATCTATCACGCTTCTTTCCCTGTTAACTATTCTTGTACATAAATTCAATAAACATTATAAAATTAAAGATGGCGGTTTTAACACGATATTTTCAAAAGATAAACTATGAATATTTGGGTAAATGAACAAATTGATCCTTCTGGGCTGATTCACGCCTGTATTGCCTCTTGTGATGAATCTCAGGCTAAGGATTGTCATGAATCGTTTAAGACTAATCTCACAAACTCTCAAAAGGCAGAGGGCTGGATTGCCAAATTAAGGATAGTTAAATCTTGGGATGATGTGCCAGTTAATGCTTTAAAACTTGATTAATTAGAGTGTGCTGTCTGGAAAAAAGGGTAGACAAAGCCCCAATCTAATTCTGTCTATTAATTGATAGGATGGGTGGTAATATTTGCGTTAATATTCTGGAGTTTCCAGTTACCATTCTAAATTCCATGCAGCATGAAACTCAACTTAGTTTATTTGATAACTCTAGCTTAAACCAAAAAGAGCTAATTACTACCAGTAATAAAATTCCCATTCCGCCGGGAACTTATGACAATGTAGAGGAATTGACAAAACATTGCAATGGCTGTCAGCGTTGTGCATTAAGTGAAAACCGGACTCATGCTGTGGTCGGCCGTGGTAATCTCCAAGCGGAAATTATGATTATTGGGGAAGCACCGGGAAAAAATGAGGATGAAACAGGTTTACCATTTGTAGGTAGATCAGGACAATTACTAGAAAGTATCTTAGCTTCAGTAAATTTAAGTACAGAAACAGATATATATATTGCCAATATTTGCAAGTGTAGACCACCGGAAAACCGTGTACCAACTAATGAAGAAGCTGCTGCTTGTAAACCATATTTATTTGAGCAGATTCGCCTAGTTAACCCCAAAATTATCTTATTAACAGGTGCAACTTCTGTGAAAGGTGTCATTGGCGACAAACGCCCGATTACTAAAATTCGCGGTCAATGGTTAGAGTGGGAAGGGCGTTTATGTATGCCTATTTTTCATCCCTCTTACTTGTTGCGTAACCCTTCACGGGAACAAGGAAAGCCTAAATGGTTAATGTGGCAAGATATACAGGTGGTTCGGGCTAAGTTTGATGAATTCAAAAATCAGGATCAAAATTAAGTAGGTTGGCGTTAAAAATTGTCGTTACAGCACTTCCCGGTGTTATGAGGTTATCTAGCGGGCAAGATGCCCGCACTACAAGAGTTTCATGATTCAACTTTGTACCTCATAAGAGCGGAAACCGCTGTATGACTAGGGAACAGGGAACAGGGAATAATTTTCCCAATTACCAATTACCAATTACCAATGACCAATTACCAATGCTCCTGTAAGTTGGTAAAGTTAGGAAATCACAAAATATCAAGTCATCAGATTTTTACCACTAAAACATGGGCAGCCAGAGAAAAATGTATTGGGAACTCGATTTTTACTCCCGTCCGATTTTGGACGAAAATCAGAAAAAAGTATGGGAAATGTTAGTGTGTGAAAGTCCTGTAGATATTGGTACACAAACGGATTCTCTATTTCGCTATGCTAAATATTGCCCAAGTACCCAGGTAAATTCGGGTTGGCTACGGACAGCAATCCAGGAAGCGATAGAAGAAGCCGGTGCTTCCCCCACCAAAATCCGCTTTTTCCGCCGCCAAATGAATAACATGATTACAAAATCCTGTGAAGATGTGGGAGTACCCGCTGTACCAAGTCGGCGGACTTTGGTTCTTAATCAGTGGATACAGCAGCGCATGAAGGAAGTCTACCCCCAAGAACCGGGATATCAGGGAGTAGCCAATCCTTCTGTGCGTTTGGATAAGCCCTTACCTCAACGTTTACCAGATGCTTTAGAAGGAAAACAATGGGCTTTTGTGACTTTAGAGGCTAGTGATTTGGCTCAAATGCCGGATTGGGAAATTGGCTTTGGTGAAGCTTTTCCCCTAGAGTTGGCGGAATTACGCCCAGAAACTCGGATTCCGGGAATTTTGATTTTCTCACCCAGGGCTTTACCCATAGCAGGTTGGATGTCTGGTTTAGAAATGGCTTATTTGCACTTTGACACTAAGCAAGGAAATCGCCTGATTTTAGAAACGGGGGCTACGGAAAGTTGGGTTGTGGCTAATATCCGCACTCCCGAACTTTTAGCAGAAGCACAGGGCTTTACTGTAGCTAAGGAACAAGCTAATGGGGTGCATTTTATTGGTGTCCAGTCTGATCCTCAATCTCAAGATTTTGCGGGATTTTGGCTATTACAAGAAATCAATTTGCCCTAATTTGTCGGTGGTCTGTTGTCAGTGGTCAGTTGTCCATTATTTGAAATTTGGTAAGTTGATGACACGCTAATGGGATAATAGACTGCGACGATTAAGCGATTTATATCCAAAATCCATAATTCATAAAGGGACATGGGTTCTGCAAATTTGTTACAAGATACATTGGCTCAACAACTGCTAGAACTTGCCCTCAAGTCTGGTGCTGAGGCTGCGGAAGTGTATCAATCACGATCGCTTTCTCGACCAGTTTTTTTTGAAGCCAACCGTCTCAAACAACTAGAAACCAGTCAAGCTGAGGGGACAGCCCTGCGGCTATGGCGGGATGGTTGTCCCGGTTTGGCGGTAGCTTATGGCGATGTTGATCCCCAAGCTATGGTGGAAAAATCTTTGGCACTGAGTCAACCTGAGTTCGATGTAAATAAAAAGTCTAAAAGTACGTAACAGTAACAGTTCTGTCAATAAGTATTGGTTATTGAGAATTAAAGCCCACACCAAAAATTTCTCAAAAAATTAATTTTTTGAAATGTATTTACTATTAG
>NZ_JAQMTJ010000036.1:0-10713 GCF_028330815.1 Dolichospermum lemmermannii CS-548 | reverse complement strand
GGCAAGAAGCAAGAAGCAAGAGGCAAGAGGCAAGAGGCAAGAAGCAAGAAGCAAGAGGCAAGAGGCTAGAGGCAAGAGGCAAGAGGCTAGAGTGAAGAGGGTTTGGGCGATTTTACTTTTCTTTACACAGATTGGTTTTATTGTGTTCACCTACTTAGATGAAGATTAGAAAAACAAAGAACAAAGAAATTCCCGCTTCCGTCTTGCGTCTTGCCTGTTTTCGTGGCACCACATAGGAATAGTTTTGAGGTTTTGTGTTATAACCCAGTTGTGAAAATGAACTCAAACGAAAGACTACTCTATGGAACCAGATAAGCTGGCACGATTGAAAGAGTACGGTGAATTTATCCTCCGCAAAATTGACTCAGTTCCCCAGCGCCCTTCCCAGGAGGAAGATTGGGTTCCCACTAGCCTTGATGATTGTCTGCTGCGGCTGCGAGAGGCAGCAGAGAAAACTGTGGAACTGGCCAACTCACCGGTAAAAATTGGCATCATGGGGGAATTTAGCAGCGGTAAAAGTTTGCTGCTAGGAAGTCTCATTGGTTACGCAGACGCTTTACCCGTGAGCGAAAATCCGACAACCGGTAATGTCACGGCTATTCATATTAAACCCCAGGATGGTTTTGCAACTACCCAAGCAAATAATTATACGGTAGAATATTTATCCCATGAAGGGGTAAATGAGTGCTTACACTTCATGCTCAAAGAAGCAAACCGTCGCGCTGCGTCCGCTGGGGTGACACCTTTACAGGTAGCTAAAATTAAAACCGGTAAGGATATCAGTATTTGGTGTGAGGAAGTTTGGAAAAGTTCCAATAATTTAGAGTTGCGTTATTTGGTGCGGGAGTTAGTGTTATTTTTGCGGGCTTATCAGGCTTATGGTGAGGCTTTATGCGGTCGGCTTTACCCAATTGATGGGATTACAGCCCGTGAAGGTTTACAACTGGCAGAAATGCCTATGGCGATTCAATCTCTCAAATTTGAGGATTTACCAGCAGCGAATGTTCGCTTACCAAATGCGCCACAAAGGTTAGGAACGCAATTATTACAAACCAGTTTTCCCTTAATTCGTCGTGTTGATATTGATGTGAAAATATCACGAGAAATTTGGGATGTTACAGGTGCAGAAGAATTTGTCCTTTTAGATTTTCCCGGCTTGGGTGCAGCTAATTCTGGAACTAGAGATACATTTTTATCCTTGCGAGAATTGGCACAGGTACAGACAATTTTAGTCTTACTTAATGGTAAATCACCGGGGAGCGATCGCGCCAATAAAATCTTCACAATGATGCAGCAACAGCGTCCAGGACAAGACCTCAAGGATTTAATTCTTGTCGGTGTGGGACGTTTTGATCAACTGCCTTTAGAAAGTGAAGGAGGAGAAAGGGAACTAGATTTATTAATTGCTAATCAATCTGATTCTCAACCGTTACAAACAAATGCAGTTTTCCAAAAATTGAAAGTTCTCAAAACCATTATTGATGGGGCGGAAGCATTTACTTCTCAAAAAGATAGAATTGTCTTATTATCGCCACTATTAGGATTGTCTGAATTTGCCAAACGTTCTAGTCAAATTAAAGCAGGTTCTGAGGAATTTCTTGCCAATTTAGATTATCCTGATTATCTGGAAAGACCGAAAAAATTACAACAGAAATGGGGTGATTTAAGTGAAGCTTTATTAGCAGCAGATGGGAGGAGTCAGTTAGGTAAACAATTAGGTTATTTTGCTCAAGATGGTGGGATTAGTAAATTAAGAGAATTGATTCAAACTCATGTTGCTAATCATGGTTTAAAGCAATTGTATGAAGATACCCGTCGGGCTGCTGATGTGATTCGTCAACAACAAGAATATCTCAAAGAAATTATTGCCGAAATCCATGAACAAGGCATACCCACAGTTGATACTCCAGCTTTACTAGAATTAAGATCAGCCATAGAAAGTTTAGATAGAACCTACAGAAACTTTCAGAAAGATTTAGGTAAAGAACAACTTAAAGATAGAAGAGGAATTGTAGTTAGTGATGTCATTAAAGATGAACTAACTTTGAAAATTTTGAATTGGAGTCAGTGGACATTATTATTTAATAAAATTCAAAATGGCACAATTACCTTAGCGGAATTTAAAGGTGCAGCGGGGAAATTATTTGATAGAGGAAATCGAGTCAATACCTCCATAGCAACCAAGAGTGATGACTTTTATCCGGCTTTTGAAAAAACAGTGAAAGAACTGGAAAATTTTGCAAGCGATCGCATTCATCAAGCTGTGGTAGACTTATTAAGCTCATTGGCACATCAAATTACCTTAGAACGGGAAAAACTGCAAACCATTCTTATCCCAGAAATGGAACAAGAAATTGAATCAAAATTTGGACTTGAAGAAGCAGATTTATTTTATAAACTCCTACTAGGATCTGATCCTCGTCAATGGAAAGAAGCCATTATTGCCGAAATCAATAACCATGATCAAAGTATCAAACCAGAAAGTATTTTTCCCCTAGCCAGACAAGATGAAAAACACAGTGTAGGACAAATTTTTGATTGGTCACCAGAGAGAAATCAAAACCCATCAAGAAGCGCAAATCATCAACTTTTCGTCTTACGACTGCGAGATGAAATTACCGCTAGTGCTAGTCTTCACCTCGTGCAATATGTGAGTGAAAGTAATCAGCAAGTAAATATAGAAATCAATGGAATTTTAGATCAAATTATTCCCAGCTTGCAAAACCTGGCAAAAAAAGAAGCACTACTAAGATATATTGCTGCAAGAGATTCACAAACCGAATTAGCCATTCCAGCTTGGCTAGAAATCTTAACCGATATTGCCACAATTAATGAAGAAGAATTATTTACCTGCATTTAATTGGTACTACTTTTATTCTTCATTCTTCTTCCTTCTTCCTTCTTCCTTCTTCCTTCTTCCTTCTTCCTTCGTGTTCTTCGCTTCTTCGTGGTTCATTTAATCCATATTCTTCTATTAAGAAAAGAGTAAACCTTTAGTTATCAGATAAATTTAGGGAAATGCACTATCAATGAAATATTAACAAACAAAAAAGGAACATCAAAAATGCCTGTGGAAATTCAGCTTCTACCTAGCTTTAAATTAGGTGTGAAAGAAAACACACAGTTGCATCTACCCACCATCCAAATTGTCCCTATTAAAAGCAACATACCGTACATTTCTCGAATTACCTGCATAGTTAGAGGTACACCAAATGAATTAGCAGCACAAATTCAAAAAAGTTATAGACAATTTCACACAGCCACACCCAAACAAATTTATAATATTTCTCAATTAGGACAAGATCCCTGTCAGTTAGATGCACCTTTAATCACAATAGTTGATTGTACCTTAAAGGTGATTGTCGAATATTTTGATTCTGACGCTGTGGGAAAACCAAATTTGTCCATATCTAATCATGTATGTGCTGAATGTGATCTTTGGTTTATACCCAATTTACAAAAATCATCAAGTTCATCTACAAAAAATCATCTACCCATGAATACTTCACAATTTGATCACTATTTGAATAATTTAAGTCAACAACTCAGTGAAAAACTCAACGAAAAACAAAGAAAAAGATTTCCTGGTTGGTTAGCGTTAGATTTTGGTACTTCCAACTCCACAGTGACACTTTTTGACCCCATAGAAGTCCCCATTGCCGAAGTTTTACCCAGAGAACAAGAACTGAGATTAAGAGAACGCATGGCGGAATGGTTCAATTCCTCCCCAGATTTAGCCTTACCAGATGTTAGTAGTAGTGAGTGGGAAAAATTTCTAGTTGATATTAGCAAAAACTTAGCAATAGAATCAGATCAATTAAGTGAAATTTTTGAAAGTGATAACAAAGAATTATTTTTAGAAGCAATTCGCCAAATTGAATTATGTTTAGGAACAAGTGATAGATTTCGGCGGGCTGTTAGCAAGAAACTTTATGCTATATATCACGAAGTTTTCCGCGTTCCCACATTAGAATCACAAAATTTAATTCCCGTAGTTTTAGATATTGACCGACGCAGTACAGAAATTCCCAGTGAAATGGAAGTATCGCAATTAATTCCCTTAAAACTACGCATGGGTAGAGACGCAAGAGATAATAGAAAAAAAGCCATAGCCCAAGGAACAACTGTTTCAGTTAAAGAAATTATTAGTAGATTTCATCATTCACCTAAACGCTATTTTGGACAAGATCGATCTTTCCCAATTATCTTAGAAGAAGATGAAGAAAATATTCAAGTTAATCGCCTCATTCAAGCAGCTTGGGCGCAATTAATTGAACTAACAGAAGACTATCGGCAACGGGCTAGACGGAGATTTTCAGAAGGCGATTTTTTAACAGCAGTTGTTACCTATCCCACCGTTGCCCCTCCCGTAGTTCGCAAAGAAATTAAGCAATTAGTCCAGGAATTAGGCATTGATGATGTGCAAACAGCCTATGACGAAGCTGTTTCTGTAGCTATCTTTTTCCTGTGGCGAGAATTTGGCGGAAATCTGAATATTGGGATTGAATCTTTTAAAACTCGCTGTCGTCAAAATGGGAATAAATGGTCACAAAATGTCCTGGTTTTAGATATTGGTGGGGGGACAACAGACTTAGCTTTAATTGAACTTACTCTAGAAGATAAAACTCCCTTCTTTGCAGATCATGAAGATAGAGGTTTAGGAGGACGTTACTATAAACTTACTCCCAAATTATTAGGTTCTTCGGGACATTTACAATTAGGTGGTGAATTAATTACTTTACGAATTTTCCGTTTGTTAAAAGTTGCAATTTCTGATTTTCTGCTGACCGCAGTTACCACAGGTGACATTGAAAGCGATAAATTAGAAGACTTAATTAACTCTGAATTAAATGACCGTTTTTTAGAAGATGGAAAATTTAAAACTGGTAGTTTATTAAAATGTATAGATAAAGAAAATCCCGAAGGTGACGTTGCTTTTAAAGATGCCCTAGATACAGCGGAAAAAGTCTTACCAACTCGTTGGCAACAAGCCACCCAACGCCTACAAACTTTTTACACATTGTGGGATCATGCTGAAGCTGCTAAACTCAAATTAGGGCAAAAACCACCCGCAGATGGTTCTTTATTAACCTTCACTTTAAATGAACAACAAATTGGTGAACTTCTTGCCCAAAGTGCGATTAAATTTCAAGTTAGAAGTTCTGAATCTATTTCTCTAACTTTAGATCATCAGCAATTTGAACGGGCAGCAACTTCTTCAATTAAAGAAGCTATTGGTATTGCAAAAGGCTTAATGGAAAGCCGTCTTAATTCAGAAACAAATCAAAAAGTAGATTGGTTAATTCTGTCTGGAAAAACTTGTAACTTTAATCTTGTTCAACAACAAATTTACGAAGAATTTAGTAAATCGCCTTATTTTGTTTGGAATCCCGAACGAATTACTTTTGTTTTAGAATTTACCAAAATTGCCACTTCCGCAGGTGCTTGTTATGCCGAAAAATTGCGTCGCTTTCGATTTGATCCAGAAGAATCTAAAAATCTGTTACGTAAAGGTGCAAATCAACTAGAAATTGATGTCAAAAACCTGTTTTATTATCTTCCTTGTAACTTCAAACGCAAAACCCAAAGTAACGAACCATTAGCCATTTTTAATGCTGGACAAGAACTATATCAACTTGCACCTTGGGACACTGTTGCTAAAGTGCGGACACCTTGGCAGGGCATCCAATTAACAAATATTATCCATCGTCAAGATTATGAAAATGGCACTTTTCGCCTGTGGGGTAGTTTCGACGGTAAAATATTGATGGATAAATTGGGTATGGAAGAACAGGAATTTCTCAAAAAAATCAAAGTCCAATTTGAGATTGACCAAGCTTTACAATTTAGCGTTTTACTATGCCGAGGTAATCCCCATTATTTAATAGATGTGGTTGGCATTGATATTAATTCAGTCATATCTAAATCTACTGAAAATACCTTATTTACTGATGGCAATTTAAAATGGAATATCGCCATAGAAAACCATCAACACAACTTAAATGATGGTGATATTGCTGTTAATGTCTTAGAATCTGCCACAGTTGATCAACCTCATGCTTATCATTTAGTATTTGCAGTTGATAATAATGAAAGTAAATCAATGGAAACATTTCATTATTTACAAGATGGTGTCAAACAACCAGGAACAGGATTAATCAGTAAACCTTTGCCATCATTTCCCCAAAGTGGTCAACACACCTTCTATATTTATCAAACTGATAGTGATACAAATACCAAAAAATGGTTACGGATTGGCACACTCAGCAGACCGGATATTATCACAGATTATCCTTGTCAATATCATGTGACTCTTGATAATACAGGCATATTAAGAATGCACGCTGGGGCAGTTCCTTATTGGACATCTAATAATCAAGAATGTCTAGAACAAGAAGGATGTGTTTATCGCGCAGAATTGGAATTACAACCTAACGAAGTTGATAAAGAACGCGATCCTTTTTGCGGTATTCATTAGCTTTAATTCCGTAGGTTGGGTTGACGTAAGGAAACCCAACATTATCAATAATTTTATGGACTTTTGTTGGGTTGCGCTGTCGCTTAACCCAACCTACTTTTTATTTTCATCCTGACAAAATTATGCAGAATTTACATAAACTACTAAATACAAAAAACTCAGAATTAGCCAAAATATTACGGTTTAATTTATATGGATTAGCCGCAACTTTAACCAAAGCAAATCAAGAATATCCACTTGATACCGGATTTCAGCTATCAGAAGAAATTCTCCAAGAACTTCATCAATTATTAGATCCCCGACTTATTGAAGAAGTTGGGGATCTAAAACAACCTCAGTTAATAAAATTAAAAGATGCTTTTAATGATGATTCAGAATTAAAATCTTATCTTGGTAATTCTTGTATTCAAAGCCAAATTGATGCGGAAATATGGAATGAAATTCATAGAAAACTGTTGCGAGTTCCTGAAGATGTAGCTACATTTTGGCGACATAAGGCTTTAGAATTAGCGCAAGAAGTAGGTGCAGTTGTAGATCATATAAATCTGGAGGAATTACCATTTGTCCGTGATGAAATTATTTATCCAGGGTTAAGTGGTACAGTTAAGGCAAAAGGATTATGTTTATCTCAAACAGCTTTTGTAAATTCAGAAATTGCCCAAACTCATCTTTCTGAAAATTTACATTTAATTGCCGGATTTTTACTTTTATATATTAAGTTTATTGAGATAGATACAGAATTACATCATGCTTTAAAAAGTGTTTTTAGCTTTGATGTAGTTTCTTTACATTCTAAATTAGAACAACGTCATCAATATATTGACACATTAAGCGATCGCTTTCACCGCCTGCAAAAATCCGAGGAAAATACTGATGCTATTTTAAATTTATGTGCCTGGATTGACATGGATGAAGCCATTCATTCCTTAGTATTCATCCCCCCGGCTGAACGTTATTCTTGGTGGGGAAAATTACAAAAAGAATCTCGTCGTCTTCTCAGAAAAACCGTTGATAAAGCTATGAAAGCAGGTAATGAAGTCCGACTCAAACAGTTATCAGGACTGTATGGTGATGTTTGTGAATTTTCTAAAGATGACTTGCAATTAGACTGTGGTGGTAATCCAGGTGAAGTATTAACTTGTTTGCGAGTCTATACCAAAATTAATCAGCAAGAGTATCCGGGAAGGGTGATATTTCGGACTTTAAGGTAAGAGAATAATTGAAAATCATTACAACCCTCTTTCAGCTAGTCTTTCTTCATTATTTATTTGTAACAACTTGACTGTTGTACGTCCTTCAGCAGTTAAACCAACCAGAAGCAGTTCTGAAAAGGTAAAATGAAAAGCCCATGCTTGAAGACGGGGGTTGAATAAAAAGCTAAAATCTCCCGTTTTTGGGTCGAATGAACCTAAATCACTACCTTTATAGCGGTTACAACGCCAACAGGTGAGAGCTAGATTATCAGCATTTGTTTCACCACCATGCTTTTCAGCTATAACGTGGTCAATTTCATGGGAAAAGAAGGCAATTCCTGCGGGTAATAAGCAATATTCACATTTATAGTTTGCCCGTTCTTCTACTAAGCGGCGAAGTGCAGCCGGAATGTAGGATGTACTCACAGTTTACTAGTCAAATAAGATAAATTACCAGCTTTAATCATCACAATTAAGTGTTCAATACGTTCATACTCATCCAGTTCTTTTAACTCTCTGGGGTTAATATCACCTGCTTTATTACGTGCTAGTAAAGTACGTAACCTGTCTTGCATTTCCGGTGTGGGTTTAAATTCAGCAATTTGTTGAGGAGTGGGGTTACTGGCAAGAAAATTAAGGATATATTGGTAAATTTGTGTTGGTATTGCTGGTTGTTGAAGACTCAAAGCCAGTAGTTCTGGTAGGCGTTCATTGCCTATTTGCGCTATTTGTTGAGATAGTTCTTCTGATACTTCTAGGGTAATTTTTGGCATATATTTTTCCAAAGTGGATTATTTTCTATCTTGTAATTGTTCTATTGCTTCACTCATTAGCTGTAAGTCTTCTTTGGGTATTGAACCGGCAAAACGCAGTAATTGTTTACCAGGAACACCTTTGATTTTTGAACTTGTTAAATTGCGGGCAAATTCTAGGACTTGATATTGCAAGTCTTGAGGCATTATTTTTAATTGTTCAATAACTTGGTCAGCAATAGATGTAGTCATAACATTTTTTCCTAGCATTGTTAAATACTATGTTATTGGAAAATCAAAGTCAGTCAAGGGTAGACCTTGCTACCACTATCTAAAAAGTCAGACCTCTTGACCGCAATCATATTATAACAATTTTCTATAATCTAAATTATCTTATGTCAAGAAATTTACAGTATTATGTTTTAATAATATTTCATAAGCTGCTTTTACTATGCTCGTCTTCTTTATTCATGGTGTCAGTATAAAAAATTCTACTTATGCTGAAGCACTTATAAAAAATATCAAAAAGGATAGCATAAGTTTATAATTTTTTCCTCGCATGAAATTAATGTCTTGGACTTGAAGTAACTTCTAACAATCCTAGAAGATTAGTAGTGATTATTTTCACTGCATTTTCATAATTCTCCTGCTTGCCTTAAAACTTGTTCATACAGATTCTGATTTACCCAATATTGAGCCACATCAATCATCGCATCAAGTAACGGTTTGATTTCAGCAATAATATGTTTCTCCTTAGCTAATAAAAGAATACCAAGAGTACCAATTAATCGTAATTCTATACTTTGAGCTACTTTACGAGCATCTCGTTCATCTAACAGAATTTTATGTATACCCGTTTCAAGAGCTAAAGCAATAGCTTCTCGTTCTCCATCATCTAGTTCTGGGGAAATAATAGGGTCTATATTTGAGACAGTGCGAACTTGTAGCCATTCAGAAGCAACAGCTTGTAAAATAAATTGTGACCACAAAAATCCTGAAACTGTTGTTTCATCATAAACAGCTTGAGGAATTATAACTTGTCCAAACACCTCCTTTAAAATATCTAGACGATTGATAGCAGCAAAGTTAATTAGAGGTGTAGCATTACAAATAACAGTCACAATTATTAAAAACCTTCTTGAATAGTCTTGACATCTTCCAATAAATCAACTTCCGTATAATGTCGTTCAATTTTCCTTTCTCCTAAAAGCTGCTGAAATTCCCAAACAGGTAAATTAGCCAAACGTCGCGCTTGACCAAAAGTAAAAATATTCTGTGCATATAACTGTAAAGCTAAATCCTGACGAATAGCCGACTCACCCTGACTTAAAGAATCAGGTGATAATTGTAAATTAATCGAACTCACAAATTTACTCATTATAGAATGACGTTAGTTATTCATTACTTCATTATACTCAAATACCTGTTTACATATCTCCTCGTAATAGGACTAAATAAATATATCTTCCTCTACTTGACCATTTACCTATTTGTAACTACAATATAGATACTATCCTCTTCCCAAAAAACAAAATGGGTACAGCAATCAAAACCCGAATAGTCAAAATCGGCAATTCCCAAGGTTTACGCATTCCCAAAACCCTATTAGAACAAAGCGGAATTAACTCAGAAGTAGAAATAGAAGTTCACGGAAATCATCTGATTATTCGCCCAGTTGAACAAGTCAGAAAAGGTTGGGAAAAAGCATTTATAGAAATGGCAGAAAAAAAAGATGATGTCCTATTAGATGATATCAAAACAACAGAATGGGATAAAGATGAATGGCAATGGTAGTCAACAGATTTGATGTTTTCCTAATTAATCTTGATCCTACCATTGGGAGTGAAATTCAAAAAACACGCCCCTGTTTAGTAATTTCACCAAACGAAATAAACCATCATATTGCCACCGTCATAGTTGCACCAATGACAACAAAAGGGCAACCATACCCCACAAGAGTAACCTGTCAATTTCAAGGACAAAATGGACAAATAGTCCTAGACCAAATTCGCACAATAGATAAAACTCGATTAGTCAAACTTTTAGATCAAATTAGTGCAGAAGAACAAAAAACAGTTCTAGATATCCTAGCTGAAATGTTCACCGAATAACTCTTCTTCCTCTTCTTCCTCTTCTTCCTCTTCTTCCTTTGCGCCTTTGCTCCTTAGAGGGTGTTTGAAAAGTTATGGTTGATGTATCAAATATTTTTTA
Source organism: Dolichospermum lemmermannii CS-548 (assembly GCF_028330815.1). Lineage (NCBI taxonomy): Bacteria > Bacillati > Cyanobacteriota > Cyanophyceae > Nostocales > Aphanizomenonaceae > Dolichospermum > Dolichospermum lemmermannii. The sequence goes on along the minus strand of NZ_JAQMTJ010000036.1, from coordinate 79 downwards.
CCCCACCCTAACCCTCCCCTTGTAAAGGGGAGGGAACTGGATTTTTATTGTTTCCCCCCTTTACAAGGGGGGACTAAGG
>NZ_JAQMTJ010000035.1:0-8244 GCF_028330815.1 Dolichospermum lemmermannii CS-548 | reverse complement strand
TGTTTGAAAAGTATTAGATGAAACCAACAATCTCCGAAACCTAACCCCCCTTCCCCCCTTCCCTACAAGGGAATGGGGGTTTCAAAGCCTCTCCCCGCGTCGGGGAGAGGTTTGGAGAGGGGTTTATTGATACATTAAAAACTTTTCAAACATCCTCTTATCATCACGATTCATCAAAGTTTGTATAGTCCAATTTCCTTTTTCATCTTGACGATAAACTTCTACCTTAACTTCATTTTGAGAAATTAAAACATATTCTTTTAAATATATAAATACAAATGTAGCGCCAGGTATTTTTTGCTGAATATTGGGTATAAACTAGAAAAATACAGTCTTTTAAACTTGAAGTTAAAGTGATATAAATTCCACTTCAAAACTCATTTTCCAAATTACCCCACATTACAGTTATTACCTGGACACTGCTTGTTAGACGTTCTTTTTCTGGGTATCACGCCAAACTTCGGACATCCTTCCCCAGTTGGTGCTAAATTCATCAAAACCTAGAAAAGTTCCCGGTGTTTCTTCATCCCAAGAAGCAGAAAGAACACCATAAGTAATTCCCACCACACCTAACCCAAACAATCCCATATTCACCAATAAAACGGCGATAGGCGGAAGTTGGATATCAGCCAAGGTAACTAATAGATAGCTAACTATCAAACTAGTAATCCCTAAAGCTGTGGGGATACCGCAAAAACCAGCCACTCTGCGAATCATTCGCTGGCTGACTACTTCAGGAATCGCCATTTCTTGTTTAGAATAACGACGTTGCTGTTGCGGTTTTTCTTGGGTTTCTTGGGTTTTAATGACAGACTTAGTTACAGTCTTAGCGGGTTTGGGACGCTTTTTGTTTGGCTCAAAAGGCAATGGACTACGTTCCGATTCTTCAGCAGCCATAAGAATTAGTTCCTAACCGCGAATACCGAGACGAGTAATTAAAGCTTTATATCTTTCTTGACTACCTGCTTGGATATAAGCCAGAAGACTCTTTCTTTGACCAATCATCTTCAACAGTCCTCTGCGGGAGGAATGGTCTTTTTTGTTAGCTTGCAAATGTTGACTGAGCTTGTTAATGCGGTCAGTTAGCATGGCAATTTGAACATCAGCCGAACCGGTGTCGGTTTCATGAACTTGGAAGCCAGAAATTATTTCTTGTTTGCGCTGTTGAGTCAGAGCCATGGTCGCTTAAATTGTGATTGTTTTTAAATTTGTGTAGCAGTTTCCTATAATATCACACCCATCCATTGCTGTGGCAAATTTCTCTAGAACTCCTGACACTCTCAGGGCTTAACAATAGTAATTAAATTAAATCCGTTCATTTTTCAACTTTTCTCTACCGACCAGAGAGAAATTTGACCAGCCATACACTGAGCCAGCCTAAGAGAGCATACACGATAATTGCAATTAGGACATTGACATCAAAAACATTCGCTCCACCACCAGCAACAGGACTAATTAACAAGGTGGAAAATGGCGCAATGAAGGGAGCGGAAAGATTGTAAATAAACTGGGCAAAGGTATTTTGCGTATTTGCCCCGGAAAAACGCAGAAAGAAGCGTAACATCAGCAGGATTTCCAGCATTCCCACTAGCAGGTAAATGCTATTGATAATCCAGGCAAATATAGATCTCCGTTTGCCAGATTCAAGTCTTCCCTCTTCCTGTTGCAGTCGGAAACTTTCTTCTTCACTGCGAAGTTCTTGCCTTCGCGCAGAATTGCTTCGTTCATGAGGATTTCTATTCATAAGTTTGGGATTTTTATTAATATGGCTATAACTTCAGTGCTTGTATTCAAACCTCAGATACAGCCTTGCATCCTCAAAAATTAGACTATGCGGCGACCAACTAGTAAATTGTAAACTATTCCAATTAGAGCTAAAACTAAAAGCAGATGAATTAAGCTACCCCCGACATGAACCGAGAATCCTAACAGCCAGAGGACAAAGAGTACAACAGCAGCCGTCCAAATTAGATTAATCATATTTGCCTTTTATTATATAGGGCTTGCTGAATAAACCGAAAACCTAGATATATTAGGAGTTTCAGAGTTGAAAAAGGTGAATTAGGTGCAAGGAATAAGCGTTAAAACCATCAAAAACTTATCACTTTCTCAGATTTGAAACTATTCTTACCTCCTTCTAATTCTTCCTCCTGACTCCTGACTCCTGACTCCTGACTCCTAGCCCTCACCAAAAGACTTTTTCAGCAAACCCTATATAGTGTGTTACTACAGAAGTCTTTGGTTATGCAAATATCTTATCTGAACATGATTGAATCTCAATCCTCAAGAAGAGATAGTCCAACAGAAAGAGAACAAATTTCATCATCAGCACTCTTTTTTTGGCGAAGATATTGAGGAGAGAGACGGTGTTTTTGCTGCTGTTGCTAAATCTTGAATCGAATCTAATATTACTCCGGTGATTTGAGAGCTTGATCTAAAACTTGTCTAGCTTGTTCTGCTTTTCCCCTCGCTTCCTGGTAACGCAGATTAGCTTGAGCAAAATTTTTGAGAACTTTAAAACCTTCTTTAAGATGGGTTATTTCTTCCTCGGTGACAGATTTATCGGAAAACAGCACATCAATGGCTTGACGAATTTCTAAGGCTTCAGTGCGTGATTCTTGGACTTTTAACTTCAGGGAAGCTAAATTACTGAGAATTTGCACTGCTTGGGTAATTTCGTCTTCACGACTAGAAGTATCTGTAGTTGGTTCTTTCACCTCAATTAATTGTTGCGGACCAAATCCCTCTTCTAGTTCCGTTGGTAATTCACCAGCCTCCATGAGTTCCATTAGTTGATCCATGGCTTTATCACGGGCTTTAGCGGAATCTTTACCAGGAACAATCAGGATAAGTTCCGGGCTTTGAGCGAGACTGTACTGAACCATAGGTGTATATATAAATCCTAGCTAATTTGTGAAAAGTATGATTGCAATTAAGAATTGCAAAGAAAAGAAATTTTAGTTCAATTATACTGAATAAAGGTAAACCAAAATATAACAAAATGGCAAATTTATGACTCCCAATCCCGCCATTATGCTTTCTGTGGAACAACTGGGCTACCGAGTCACAGTTGGTGATGTAGCCACCCAGATAGGATTAAATATAGCTGAAGTCAACCAAAGTTTATTAGCCCTTGCTGCTGACGCTGGGGGACATTTACAGGTTGCAGAATCAGGTGATGTTGTTTACCAATTTCCCAAAAATTTTCGGGATATTATCCGCAATAAATACTTGCAAATCCGATTGCAGGAATGGTGGAAAAAAGTTTGGTCTGTCCTATTTTACCTAATTCGGATTTCCTTTGGCATTCTTTTAGTTACTTCTATCGTTCTGATTCTTGTGACTATCACTATAATCATGAATGCTAATTCAGATCGGGATAATGACAATCGCAGTAGCAATTCTAGAGGTTTTAATTTCTTTTTCTTTCCAGATTTATTCTGGTATTTTAGCCCAAATCATCGTGATAGCTACCAAGAACGACGGAGGGAACGGGGTGAAAATAATGAAATGAATTTTTTTGAAGCTGTGTTTTCATTTCTCTTTGGTGATGGTGATCCTAACGCCAATTTGGAAGAACGTCGCTGGGAAGAAATTGGGGCTGTAATTAGTAATAATCAAGGTGCTGTAGTTGCAGAACAAATTGCTCCTTATTTAGATGATATTGGCGCAAAATATCAACAAGAATATGAGGATTATATGCTGCCTGTGTTGGTAAGATTTAATGGAATGCCCCAGGTAAGTTCTGACGGGCAAATAGTTTATTATTTCCCAGAATTACAGGTAAGAGCTAGTAAAAAACAGCGGCGTTCAATATCTGAATATTTGCATGAATTTTCTTGGAAGTTTAGTTCTGCCAGTTCTGGACAACTCATGCTCAGTGCTGGTTTGGGAGGAGTGAATTTTGTTGGGGCTTTAATCCTGGGTAATTTATTGAAAAATGGCACAATTGCGACTCAAATTGGGGGATTAGTCGCTTTTGTGCAAGGAATTTATGGACTTCTATTAGCTTATGGTATTGGTTTTTTAGCTATTCCTTTAATTCGGTATTTTTGGATTAAACGACGCAATGATCAGGTTTCTACTCGCAATCTTCAACGTCAAGAACGGGCTAGATTATTAGCAGGTGCAGATGCTTCTTTGCAGAAAAAGATCGCTTTTGCTCGTGAATTTGCCACAGAAAAAGTTATTGGTAAAGAAGATTCTGTTTATTCTACAGAAGCAGATTTGTTAGAACAGGAATTTCAGAATAAGCAAATAGGTGACGGGTAATTGGTAATTGGTAATTGGTAATTGGTAATGGGAAAATTCTTTCCCCCTGCTCCCCTACTCCTCTGCTCCTCTGCTCCCTGCCCCCTGCCCCTACTTTGCCTGAATAGGTGTCAGGGCTACACCTTTGTAGTAATATCCTAAAATTTGCAGGTGGTTTGCACCACGTTTTGCTAATTCGTAAGCTCCCCATTGGCTCATTCCTAAACCGTGACCAAAACCTAATCCTTGCAGAACAAAACCGCCATTTGCATCTTTACTAACAATAAACCGGGTACTTTTAATTTTGAGTGCAGTTCTAACTTCTTCACCTTGGAGAACTTTAGTCCCTTTATCACCAATAATTTTTAAGGATTTGACACTTTTGAAAGGTGAAAGAGTTTCGATAATCATGTCTTTGACATTACCAACACCGGCAATTCTGGCACTAATTTCTCCGGGAGTGAAGGTTTTTACCCAGTTACATTCTTTGATCTTTTGGTCAAAGTCGGGAACAGCCCGCAGGTAAGGTTCTTTGCTAACCCAAACATCTTCAACGTTTTCAGTGTGTCCACCAGAACAAGCGTGAAAGACGGAAAGAATGATTTGGTTGTTGTAGGTTAAGACTTTGCCTGCGGTGGTATCTGCTGCGGTGTAAGTTTTAGGAGATTCACTACTTACACCTTTATAAATTTGCCAACGGTCTGGACTATCCCCTAAATCGTAAACGGGATTTTTCCGCTGTCTTTCCCGTTCATAAAGGGCATAGGTACGGGCAGCAATGGCTTGGGCCTTGAGGGCTTCTTGTGGCCAGCTAGTATCCATTTCTCCACCAATGACGCTGTAGAGATATTCTTCTAAATCTACCCAGTTCACAGCAGTTAAACCGTTGGCTGTGGGTACTACTAGGGTTCTACCACGAAACCAGCGATCGCCAATATAAACATATCCCTTCTTGGTGGGTTCTATCCAAAATAACCCGGATTGCCATCTATCTAAAGCTACACCTCCAGGAACTGCTTGAGCCGCAAAGGCACTCATTCCTGGTAATTCTCCCAGAGTCTTACCACTACTATCTTTGACAATAGCGGTTGTGGAAGCACCGACTTTTACCTGTTTGACTTCTCTTTCAATTGCCACACGCAGAATTACAGATGCTTGTGCAGGAGCAAGTAATACAAACCACATCAGGATACCTATCCACCAATGTCTACCTTTAATCTCAGAAAACAAATTGCCTAATAACAGTGGGAATTTCATACTATTGTTTGATCACAAGCGTCTACTATTCTAGTTCAGCAATTCTCTAAACAGACAGATTGAGAACTGGAAACTCGGTAATTTTCTTTCTTCTTTCTTCTTCTAAACTCCTGACTCCTGACTCCTGACTCCTTTTTTCATGGTGTCAATATTTGGGGAGCATCATAAACTTCATTCCCAATAATACCAATTAGATTTAACTTGCTTAAAATTTCTGTAGCTTCCATCAGTTTATTGGGAGTAACTTTACCAATGCGTCCTACCATAATAATCCCATTACATAAAGAAGCGACAATTCTGCCATCAACTGCATCTAAAACAGAGGGCGCATCTATCAGCACTAAATCATAATTTTGGGCAAATAAATCCATTAATTCTTGCATTCGCTCAGAACTCAACAAATTTGCCACATCTTCTGGTATGGGTCCAGCAGTCAAAACATCAATAGCTGGGTGAATGGGTTGAATATAATTATGAAATGATGTATTAATATCATCAACAAGTAATAAAGATAAACCCCAATCATTGGTCAGCCCTAGAGTTTTATGTAAACTGGGAGAACGCAGGTTAGCATCAACTACTAATACTCTTTGGTGCATTCGAGCCGCACTAGACCCCAACCCTAAAGCCAAAGTTGTTTTTCCTTCTCCTGGTAGTGCAGAAGTTAACATCAATGATTTTAAAGGTAGAGAATTATTTAACATCTGAATATTCTGGTAAATAATATCTAAGTTCTGATGATTAGGTAAATTCTTAATAATTTCCTGATGAGAAATATCCAGATTTTTAGATTTATCTCTAACTATAGATTGGAGTTGGCTTGTCCAACTATCTTTACGTTTTCCTAATCTTGGTACTGACCCCAATAACTGAATATTTGTGAGATTTTGTAAGTCCTGAGTATAGAAAATTGCATTATTAAATTTTTCCCAAATTAAAGCTGCTGCTAAACCCAATATTGGCCCAATTAATATGCCGCCAACAATTAGCAACCAGCGCAAATTTCCTATATGTATTCCCAAAGCGGGTTCTTCTAAAATTTGCCAATTAAAACCTTCTTGAGCAATTTTTACACCTAATGAATTTTGCACTTGCGTCAATTGTTGCAGTGTTTTGCGATAAATTTCTACATTTGCAACTAACCTCTTATATTCTGTAATCAAATTTGGGTATTTACTCAGCAAGGAACGAACTTCTTGTTCGGATTTTGCCAAATCACGATCATGAGCAATTAGTCCTAATGCGTTCACTTTTAATTGAGTTAAATCATTTTCTAACTTAGGTATTATTTGTCCTGATAATTTTGATTTACTATTGATATCAACGGCTTTATTTTGTCCTTGTTGTTGTAATATTGTGACGATAATTTGTTTTTTTTGTTTCAGTTGTTCAATAATTGGATATTTTTCTGTGTAAAGTATCCGAGCTTGAGTTAATTCCTTTTCTGTTTGCTTAAGTTCACGAATTAAGGCTTGATATTGGCGAGATTCAAGGGAATCATCAATATTTATTTGCTTTTGATGAGAAGAAGCAATTGCTTGTTCTAGACTGTTATGTCGAGTCTGTACATCTTGCAGTTGAGCGCGAGTTTTTTGTCGCTGCTTTTGAATATCTGCTAAAGACTGTAGTAAAATTTTACTTTGTAAAATTGGATCAATTAAATTATTCTGTTGACGAAATTTTTCTAATTTTTTCTCGGCTTTTAATACATCTTTTTGCAGTTGCGGTAGATGGTTATTAGCAAATACTAACCCTTGATTAATCCGCTGATTTTTTTGATCGGTATTATAGTCCTGATATACTTTCTCTAAAGCTTGTAATACTCTTTTACTTTTCAGAGGATCTTTGTCTGTAAAAGAGATTGAAAATACTTGGTTTAAATTTTGATTAACTTCTGTATCTACTGGTAACTGAGTTAGTGATAAAGATGAAGTTTTATCAATTTTGCTGTTACTATAAATATCTTCTATGGTCATCTGTGGATAATCAGTATGAAGTAAATTTACAGCTTTTTGCACTAATTTAGCACTCAGCATTAATTTCACTTGACTACTGTAGTCAATAGATGATAACTGTGGTTTTTGTAAGTCTTTTGTCGTTTTTTCTGGCTTACTAGCTGGTAAAGATTTATCTGAATTATAACTTACCAATATTTGCATATAGCTTTGATAAGTTGGTTTAGTAGTAATGGCAAAGAGGCTTGTTACTGACATAACCGCACAAGAAACCCCTAGAATAAACCAACGGTGGTGAAGTGCAATCGCAGTTATTTTTTTGATATCAACTACAATATATGTAGAGCTATTAAGCAATTTTTTTAACGTTATCGCATTTGTAGCCACAATTATATTCCTCTCAAATTCAATAATATATCTGGAAGAAGATGATAATTAGAAAACTTTTAGAGATATTTGATACTCAATGTTTTCTGTTTAATAATCAATACTTATTCTTCCTCTGATTACAGATATACTTAACAGAAAATATTCAGCAAGTAGTTCTTGGCTAATACCTTCAACTAGATATATGTCTAATCAGTGTGAGAAACATAAATTTTCTGCAAATATTTATCTTGGGAGGAGGTACCAGCAATACCTTTAGAGGATGTTTGAAAAGTGGTATTCCGTAATTTTCATCACATTGCTACCCCCCTTTCCCCTTGTAAAGGGGGGAAACAATAAAAATCCAGTTCCCTCCCCTTTACAAGGGGAGGGTTAGGGTGGGGTAAAAAATATT